>DATHEN010000922.1:0-4292 GCA_035318565.1 Polyangiaceae bacterium | reverse complement strand
AGAGTCGCGCTGCAGCGTGATCACAGTCACCTCCTCTGTGTCGCGGTACTAGCCGTGTACTTGAACTTCTCGAGCCGAGCCAGTTTGCCCCGGCTTCCCGATGACTTCGGCGAATTTCGCCTGCTCTTGTCCACCCACCCTGACCGAGCACCGCTGAGCTCGCGTCTCGAGCTCCGGGACTATGAAGGCGTCATTCTGGAGCCAGCTGGACTTCGATGCAGCGCACCCTAGATTGGGACGGTGATTCCCTACCGCGACGAGAACGAAACCGTTCGTACGCCCGTCATCACCTTCGCTTTGATCGCCCTGAACGTCCTGGTCTGGGCGTTGGTTCAAGGCGCGGGCATGAGTGAGGCCCTGCCCGCTTCCGTCTGCAATTACGGCCTCATACCCGGCGAACTCACGCTGCAGGCCCGGCCCGGCCAGGGTTTGCCCATGGGCGAAGGCCTGGCGTGCCTGGTCGATGCAGGGCGCGCTCCGGAACACATCCTGACGTCCATGTTTCTGCACGGCGGCTGGATGCATCTCATCGGTAACATGTGGTTTCTCTGGCTGTTCGGGAACAACGTCGAAGATTCCATGGGTCGCGGCCGGTTCATCGTCTTCTATCTGCTCTCCGGCCTGGGCGCGGCGCTGGCCCAAGTCTTCGCCGACCCGAGCTCGATCGTCCCGATGGTCGGCGCTTCCGGCGCCATCAGCGGCGTGATGGGCGCGTACATCCTTCTGTACCCGCGGGTGCGCGTGTTCACGCTGATCCCGCTCGGGTTTTTCATCACGTCGCTCGCTCTGCCGGCGTGGGTCATGCTCGGCTACTGGATGCTGCTGCAGGTCGTGGGCGGCCTCGGGGGTTCAGAAGGCGGCGTGGCGTTCTGGGCGCACGTGGGAGGTTTCGTAGCGGGCCTGGTACTCGTGAAATTGTTCGCGCGCCGCGACTACATCTCCGAGCACCAGGCGCGGCACTGGCGTCCCCGCCACGAAGGCTTTCGTCGAGAACAGTGGCGTTGAGTGCAAGCCGTGCCTCAGCCAGCACGCGGTATCGGTAGAGCGCTCCGGCACCGCAACTACCGACTCTTCTTCAGTGGTCAGCTGGTCTCGCTGATCGGCACCTGGATGCAATCGACGGCGCAAGCCTGGCTCATCTACCGCTTGACGGGCTCCTCGGTGCTGCTCGGTCTGGTGGGGTTTTCCAGCCAGATTCCCGTGTTCCTGGTGGCACCCTTCGGAGGAACACTGGCCGACCGCGCACGCCGCCACCGGGTTTTGCTCAGCACGCAAAGCATGTCCATGGTGCTGGCGCTGATTCTCGCCGCGCTCACCCTGAGCGGAGTCGTAGAGGTGTGGCACGTGTTCGTGCTTGCGCCGCTGTTCGGCCTGGTCAACGCCTTCGATATTCCGGCACGCCAGTCGTTCATCACGGAAATCGTACAACGCGAAGACTTGCTCAACGCCGTCGCGCTCAACTCCTCGATGGTCAACGGCGCCCGTATCGTTGGCCCCGCTCTGGCAGGCATCATCATCGCTGCGGTGGGCGAGGGTTGGTGTTTTCTCGCGAACGGCGTCAGCTACATCGCGGTGCTGACTGGCTTGCTCTGCATGCGCAACCTGCCCGCACGCCGTGCCAAGCCGAGCGCGTCTCCGCTCGAGCAAGTGCTGGAGGGCTTTCGCTTCGTGCACCGCACCCGACCCATCCGGCAGCTGTTGCTCCTGCTCGGCTTCGTGAGCTTGATGGGCATGTCTTACACGGTGCTGATGCCGATCTTCGCCGATCGCATCATCGCCGGCGGCCCGCGCGCGCTCGGCCTGCTCATGGGCGCATCCGGCGCGGGCGCGCTCACCGGTGCGCTGCTGCTGGCGGCGCGCACTTCCATGCGCGGCTTGGGGCGTTGGATCGCGCTCGCCTGCGCGCTATTCGGCGTGAGCCTGGTCGCCTTTTCGTTCTCGCGGAACCTGCTGTTATCGATGGCCCTGCTCTACCCCGCGGGCCTCGGCATGATGATTCAGATGTCCGCCTCCAACACCCTCGTGCAAACGATGTCGCCTGACAGCATGCGAGGCCGCGTGATGGCGCTGTATTCGATGATGTTCATGGGCATGGCACCGTTCGGCGCGCTGCTCGCGGGCAGCCTCGCCGAACACATCGGCGCCACTTGGACGGTCATGCTGGGAGGAACCTGCTGCGCACTCGCCGCGCTCGTATTCGGCCTGCGTTTAGCGGAGTTCCGCGAAGAAGCGCACCGTATCATCGTGGCAATGCCGGCCATGGGCGGCGATCCACCGGAACAAACCACGGGTGCACGGCCCGCGGCGTGAACGCGAATGCTTCGAAAGCATGCGCAGCTGCCACGAGCAAATCGGAGTCCCAGCGCGACCGTCTCACCCAGAGCTCTCGACACGAGTAGCGTACGCTGCGCTCGCGCAAACGGCATCAACGCGGTGCGCCGGGCTCATTCGCCTTCGGCGCTTTTCCGCCATTCTTCTCCACCTTGGTGACCGCGTCTGCCAAACTCTGCACTTCGCGGGCGAGCCAGCCCTTGCGATAAAAGTAGTAAACCAGCAGCGCTGCCGTCACCATCATCAGCAGCAGACACGCGGGATATCCCCAGTACCACTCGAGCTCCGGCATGTTCCACGGCGAGCTGCGCGTGTTGAAATTCATGCCGTAAATGCCGGCGATGAACGTGAGCGGGATGAACACCGTGGCCATCATCGTGAGCACCTTCATGACCTCGTTCATGCGGTTGCTCATGCCGGACATGTACAGATCCATGAGCCCGCTCGTCACTTCGCGGTACGTCTCGATCACGTCGATCAGCTGAATCGAGTGGTCGTAGCAGTCGCGGATGTAGACGCGCGTATCGGCGCTCATCAAGGGCGTTTCGTCGCGGTACAGGGAGCTCAGCATGTCGCGC
Source organism: Polyangiaceae bacterium (assembly GCA_035318565.1). Classification (GTDB taxonomy): domain Bacteria; phylum Myxococcota_A; class Polyangia; order Polyangiales; family Polyangiaceae; genus DATDJP01. Next base: position 1,383 of record DATHEN010000922.1, on the reverse strand, counting down.
AGCGGCCAGGCCGCGCGGCGAAACAACAGCAAGTCATGACGGACCATCAGCAGGCGCGAGGGCGTGTCGCGCGAGGTGCCGCGCACTGCTGCGTCTTCCAGGAGCTCGAGCCGCTCCCCGTACGTTTCGATGATCGGAAAGTAAGCGTCGATGATGGCGTCCAGGAGGGCATACGCCAGATAGTCGGCACCCGAATCTCGAATCTTGCCGCGCTTGTTGCGCAAGCGTTCGCGCACCGGATTCAGACAGTCACCCGGGTGCTCGTCGAAGGTCAGCACGAACTTGGCACCGAGAAACAGACTGACTTGTTCGGTGCTCAGGCGCTCTTCGAGCGTGGGCATACGCGCCACCATGAACAAGTAGTCGCCGTAGTGCTCCACCTTCGGGCGTTGGTCGATGTTCACGACGTCCTCGAGGGCGAGGCGGTGCAGCCCGAAAACCTTGCCGATCTTTTCGATGATACCTGCGTCGCCGAGGCCCACCACGTTGACCCAAACTACTCTGTAAGTGCTGAGCGCAGCGGATATCTCGTCGAGATCCTCGATATCGCGTTCGACCAGGCTCTCGCTGTCGTACGCGGTGAGCTTGATCTGAGGACGAGGCGCGTTCGGGTCGATGATCAGAGTGCCTGGAGACAATCCGGGTTTGAGCGCGCGCCGCCGCGATGCGTAGCGCCGGAGTCGTTTCAGACGTTTGGCCATGTCATGCCTCGCTGCAGGCTGGGAACGCTCAGGTCTTGCGCTTGGCGGCGCCGGGGCGTTTACGCGCGCTACCCGTGTAGTTCTCGAGAGCCGCCTCGAGCTCGGCGGTGACGCGCTGGACGAGCTCCTCGGGCTCTATCACCCGCGCGCGCGGTCCCCACTCGAGGATCCAGCTCGCGAGCTGATTCAAGTCGCCCACCGTCATGCTCAAGCGAACGCCGCCGCCCGCCACCGACGTCAGCTTCTGCGTGGGATGCACGCGGCGCATGCGGATGTATTCGGCCGCCTGCGCGTCGAAGTCGACGATCACTTTGTGGCGCTTCGCGGTTTTCCACACGCCGAACTCGCCTTGAAAGTAATCGTCGATCGCGAAATCTTTGGGCAGCTCGAAGCGCTCGGTGAAGCCGCATTGGGTGTCGCGCATGCGATCGAGCACGAACGTGCGGATCTCCTTTTTCTGCACGTGGTAGCCCACGCAGTAGACGGAGTCTCGGTGCATCACGAGCGCATACGGGTGAATGGTGATGCGCTCTTCGTCCGCTTTGCCGGCGCTGCGGTAGCGCAGGCCGAGCGGCCGCAAATCGGACACGCACTGGAACAGGTCGTCGAGCTCTTCGGTCTTTTCCGCGTAGTTCTTGGGCGCGAACGGCAGATACAGAAACCGATCCTCCAGACGCGCATC
>DATHEN010000921.1:0-6096 GCA_035318565.1 Polyangiaceae bacterium | reverse complement strand
CAGCGGCGCTCTCAGCGCGCCGCTCGAGCTTCGCCCCGCAGAGCTCGCCCGCCCGCCGCGCGCATGTACGGCGGACGCCGAGGGTTGGCTCCTGAAGACACAACCGAGTGAAACCAGCCGCGATCTACTGGAGCCCAACGTGGATGCTGGGGACACGCGCCTGCGAAACCTGGAAGCCCGCTTGATCGTGAGCGCGACAGGTACGTGCCTGGATGCGCTGGCCGCGCAGGCTGACCGCAGCAGAGTCGCAATCAAAAAAAATGAGGCCGCAATCGATCGGCTCAGTGCGCCGCTCGTAGTGAGCGAGCGACGTGTTGGTGGGCAGCGCTGGGGGTTCCGTTGCGCACCTTGAGGATGCTATCGCGTCCTTATCGACTTAGCGCCTTGCAGACTTGCAATGCGTCCACATTTGGCGGGGCAAAAAGTCACAATCAGAGCCGTGTTGCCGTGTGGCACTGCGCATTGAATCGTGCGCACGCGTTTGCCTTCTCCCGGCTATCCTGCTACTTCATTGGTGTCCGCGTGGAGCGAGGCTGTCCCCCCCCCGGCCCCTCTACGCGGACACTTTTTCTGGCACGAAGGCCCCCCTGCCCGTGCCACTGAACCCGGCGCGAAACACCCACGCCGCAGAAATACGTCACGGCTTCTTTTCGAGCTTCGCGGCCATCGCGACCCCTAGCTCGATGGCTCGTCGTGTTGCGGTGTCCACGGCATCCATGAGCGTCCGGCGCAGGCCGCCGGATTCGAGCGTATGGAGGCCAGCTATCGCAGTGCCGCCGGGGCTCGTCACCATGTCTTTGAGGCGGCCCGGATGCTCCCCGGTGTCGAGCAGAAGCTTCGCGGATCCGTAGACCGTCTGCGCGGCCAAGAGCAGCGCGGTATCACGGTGTAGTCCCACTTTCACTCCGCCATCGGCGAGAGCTTCGATGATGAGCATCACGTAGGCCGGGCCGCTACCGGATAGGCCGGTCACCGCGTCGATCAGGCTTTCATCGAGCACCACGCTGCGTCCGGTGGCGTCGAAGAGCGCTTGGGTCACCGCAATATCCGCCTGGCTGGCGTGTGCGCCCGGTGCGATGCCGGTCGCTCCCGCCAGTGCAATCGATGCCGTGTTCGGCATCGCGCGCATCACGCTCACGCCGGCCGGCAAGCGCGCTTCGATGGAGCGGATCGGGACGCCGGCCGCGATCGACACCACGAGTTTGCCGGGTTCGACCACGTCGCTGATTTGATCGAGCACCCGATCGATGACCTGCGGTTTGACCGCGAGCACGATCAAGTTCGCCCAGGACGTGAGCTCGCGATTGTCCGAGGTGGTGCCGATGGCGTATTCCTCGTGCAGCTCGGCGAGGCGTTCCTTGCGCACGTCGCTGGCGCGGATTTGATCGGGGCTGACACTGCCGGATGCGAGCATGCCCCGAATCAGAGCGGCGGCCATGTTGCCGGCGCCGAGCATGCCGATGCGCTTGCCTTCCATGTGCGAGTTCCTCGTATCCTCTTGCGGTATTCGGGACCGCGTACCGCGGCTCAGCCGAACAGGTTTTTCAGCTTCTCTACGAACGTGCGTTGTTGAGGCTGAACGTCTTCTCCGAGCTCCTTACCCAGATCTTCGATCAGATTTCGAGCCCGGTCCGTGATCTTCGTGGGAACCTCGAGCGTCACTTCGACGAGCTGATCGCCGCGGCCTGCGCGCACTCGGTGCGAGATGCCTTTGCCTTTCACGCGCAGCACCGTGCCGGGCTGCGTGGAAGGCGGGACGCGTAGCCTGACCTTTCCCTCCAGGGTGGGCACTTCGATTTCCCCGCCGAGCGCGGCCTGAGCAAAAGTGATGGGGACGCTGCACACGACGTCATCGCCCGAGCGCTGGAAGAAGGGATGAGGCGCGACTTCGACCAGAATCTCGAGCTCGCCGGGCGCGCGATCAGCGCGCAGGCGATTGCCTCCGCCTTGCACGATGCGACTCGACCCGGCCTCGATGCCGGCCGGGATCGTGACTTGAACCGTGCGAGTCTTCGGCGAGAGGCCCTGTCCCTTGCAGTCGATGCACGGGCTGCTCGCGGCTTGACCCGTGCCGCGACAATGCGAGCAAGGGCGCTCCACGGCGATCGGGAACAGGCCCTGCTGAAAGCGCACCCGGCCGCGGCCGTTACAAGCATTGCAGGTGGTGACCACACTGCCCGGCTCGGCGCCCCGACCGCTGCAACGCTCGCAAACGTCGATGCGTTCGTAGCTGATCTCTTTTTCGCAGCCACGCGCGGCTTCCTCGAAGCTTACCTTGATGCGCTTTCTCAGATCGCCCCGGTCGCCCGTGCGAATGCCGAACGCGCCCAGGATGTCTCCGAAGATGCCGTCGAGACCGCCCAGATCCACGAAGTCCACGCCGGGTCCGCCGCCACCCGGTCGGAACGCGGCTTCACCGTAACGGTCCCAGGCGCTGCGCTTCTGAGCATCGCCCAGGATCTGGTAGGCTTGGTTCAGCTCCTTGAAACGAGCCTGGGCATCCGGATCGGTGGGATTGCGATCCGGATGGTGTTTGGCGGCCAGGCGGCGGAATGCTGCCTTGATGTCGGCTTCGGTGGCGTTTCGTGCCACGCCGAGCACCTCGTACGGGTCGCGCACCCGCACTGCATAGCATTTCCGCCGCCCGCTCGCGCTCGGCTTCCCGCAATTTTGCCGGCCCGGATCACGTACGGGCGCGCGAGAGCTGGGAGAGCCGCGGAAAATCGGGCTACTCTAGTCGGTAATGACCGGCTCAGACGACGCTGCCCCGGAGTCGGATCGCCGGCGCGCCATGCGCGCGCCGATTGAGCTCAAGGTGGAGTACAAGCGGCTCAACACGTTTTTCGCGGATTACACCCGCAACATTTCGCGCGGCGGAACGTTCATCGGCACGGAGAAGCCGCTCGCCGTCGGCACGGAGTTCGTGTTCGCGCTGCTCGTTCCGCGCATGGGCGAACCTCTGCGTTTGCGCGGCAAGGTCATTTGGACGACGAGCGTGCAAGATGCGACGCGCGGCAACCCCGCCGGCATGGGCATCGAGTTTCAGTACACGGACAACGCCGAGCGACACGAGAAAGAAGCGGCCGTGGAGCGCTTGCTGATCGATCAGCTCGGCGAGCACCTCGCCACGAAGCTGCTCGGACGAAAACCGCAGACGTAGATCACTAGGGCAAGTCGGCGTTCGCGGGGAGCTTCGCGTCCAGGCTGGCGGAGCTCTCCTTGAACACGAGGTCGCGCGCGATCGCTACCTCGACGAGCTCGATGGCTTCGCTCTGCGCCACTTCCTTGAGCTTCGGCAAGGCGGTGTCGCGCATGCCGCGCGTGTGATGAGACATGGCCACGTAGAAGACGGCCTCGGTGTGTTGCAGGCGCGAGCGGGCGCCCTTGATCAGCTCGGTGTCGCTCATGCGACCTCGTGCCCACGCCCGCAGTCTGCCGGGCCAACTCGCCGCGTCCTCGATGGTGGCGAACGCTTCCTCGACGGTGCCGTCGCTCGGGACGTTCAACTTGCGCTCGAGCAACTGCAGCCAGAGCGCCGCGTACACGATGTCTTCGTCGGCCAGATCCGCCTCGACGGCGCGCTGCACCGCATCCCGCGCCGCGGAGATGTCGCCGCGCAGCAGCGCACGCCGCGCAGCATCGAGCACGGTGGCCGTCAGCTGGCGCACGTCCGAGAGCGAGGCGTCGTAGGCGCGCTCCGTGGCGCGGCGCAGCGCCGCGGTGTCCCCGTACTGCTCGAGCACGCGCGCCAGCAAGCGTTCGGCGCGCGCTTGTGACGCGCCGCCGCGCGCAAGCTGTCGCGCATCCAGGCAACGCGAAAGCGCGGTTTCCAGCGCGAGCTTCGCGTCGGGCAGTGCGTTTCTGTCGCGGTGGACCTCGAACACGTGCGTGCGCGCCTCGCACTCCGAGGCGGGATCTCCGGATTTCTTTGCGAGCGCGATGATCTGGTCGAAGCGCGTGAGCGCCGCCTTGTAATCGCGCCGCTGGCGTTCGATCGCGGCCAGCGTGCCCAGCGCTTCGATGGTGGGCTCGCTGCGAACGGCCTTTTCGAGGAGCGGGCGCGCGCGTTCGAGCTCGCCCGCGCGCGTCTCCAGTGCACCCATCACGTAATACAGGCGCGCCGCGCTCGGCCGCACGCTGCCGCGCAGCTTGGGGAGCTCGGCCAAATCGAGCAAGGCTTTGCTCGCGCTGAACGTGCGGCGAGCCGCGCCGAGGTCGGCCACCTCGTCTTCCGAGACGATGGCGCGTAGCATCAAGGCCAGCGCCCAGCCGATGTCTTCGGCGCTGGCGGAGGCGTCGAGCGCGCTGGACAGCACGCAGGGCGCGGCCTCGGCCATGCCGTACTGAGCGAGCTGCACGGAGAGCGGCCCTGCGCCGCGCATCGATCCGGGTTCGCTCCGATAGAGCGCCAGTGCAGTACCCCAGGCTGCCGCGCGCGCGAGGTCTTCGTCGAGCGCGGTTTCGGGCCGGGCGGCGCTGTTGGCCGTCTCGAACAACTGGAACAGATCGAGCCAGGCGCTCGGGTCGTCGTCGTCGGCCGCCCGTTCCAGGCGATCGCGCAGGCCCGGCGGGATCATCTTGGAGAGCTCCGCGCCGTCGATGGCGTCGATCGCCCCCTGGGGGTCTCCGTGCCGGAGGTAGACGGCGATCAAAGTCGCGCCGCCGGCGCGCAGCGCCCGATACGCTTCGATGGCCTCCTCGCGCTCGAAAGCATTGCGAATCGGCAACTCGGAAATGTTCGATTCGAGCGCGCGCCGGATCCACGTCACCGTTTTGTTGCGTGCTTGCTTGAGGCTCGCATCGCTGGAATCGAACAGCGATTGACCGACGGCCGCGCGCTGCTCCGCGCCGGCAGCTTGCATGCGGCCGACGCTACGCGTCGACCCACTCCAGCGCGTCAGCGCGCTCACATGCGCGTCGATGTCGCTCCGCTCCTTCGGGTTCGAAACGGACGCCTCCAACATGCCGTACAGCGCGCGCGCCCGGCCTTCGTTGCCGACTCGCGATACTTCCGCGGCGCCCGCGGCGAGCGCCGGCCCGCCGGTGTCGTACATCTCCTTGCGAAGCTCGCCGGCGCGCACCAGGTAGAGTCCGCCGGTGAGCGCCCGCAGCCCCGCTTCACGGTGACCGGCCGCGAAGCGCGCGCCGGAGCGCGTCAGTTGCCGGCGCACCACGCCCGCGAGCAGGTTCAGCCGCCCGGAGCTCTGCTCCGCGTTGAGCAGCACCTGGCAGGCGCTCTTCGAAAAGTCGGCGTCGGAAACCGGCACCGGATCGAGGGGTCCGCCTGGAGTGCCGTCCGCGGCCGAACGAGCACCGGGCGTCTGACCCGAGCCACAGGCAGCAAGGCAGGCGAAGACCAGGAGCGAGGGAAAAAACGCGAGTCGCCGGAGAATGGATGCCGTCATGGTTCGAGGAGCTGGACGCGAGATCGGGCCCGCTCGTGAGTCTCACACACTCTCGCTGCGCGTGCATCAGGCTAGGGCCACGCTGCTTACTTGCCGGAAAAGCCCGCGAAGCTGTCCGGATTTTGCGGCCATCCCGGCGGAGCCGCGATGCTTTCGCGAGCGGCTGGGCTACGCTTGCTCCCTCCTCGGCGACGTCATGAACGATCAGGCCACTCTTGCGACGCCCGCGCGGCTCGCAGACTTTCAAGTCATCCGGCGCCTCGGCGCGGGTGGCATGGCCGAGGTCTTCCTGGCCAAGAAGCAAGGGGCCGAGGGGACGTACAAGCTGCTCGTCGTCAAGCGTGTGCTGCCCGCCTACGGAACGTCGCGCCGTTTCCGCGCGATGTTCGCCGAAGAGGCGCAGCTCGCGACGCGCCTGAACCACCCGAACATCGTGCAGGTCTACGAATTTCAGGACTACGGTGAAGAGGGCCAGCTCCTCAGTATGGAGTATGTCGAGGGGCCGGACTTACGCAAGCTGCTGCGCGCCGCGCAGAACAAAGGCATGCGTCTGCCGCCGTTCGTGGCCGCGTACCTGATCAGCGAAATGGCCAAAGGCCTGCACTACGCGCACGAACGCAAGGACGAGGGCGGCGGGCCGCTCGAAATCGTGCACCGCGACGTCTCACCGCAGAACATTCTGCTGAGCTTC
>DATHEN010000920.1:0-3111 GCA_035318565.1 Polyangiaceae bacterium | reverse complement strand
GGTATGCACCGCCGGCCAGGCGCCCGCGCTTTTCGTACGCGAAGCCGAGCGTGACGAGCGCAGGCTCTTCGAACTCGAGCTCGTAGTGTGGCTCGCGCTCTTTCGAAAAACCGGCGAGGTCGCGATACATGCGCACGACCTCCAGCGCGCGTTCCCGTAAGTTGTGCGCCTTCTCGATGTTCAGAGCCAGGATCTGATACGCCACGGCGCTCTCTGGCACGAGCAGCGCCACCACCGCGCGCGCACCGAGCTCGCGCAGCGCCGTCAGCCGGTGATTGCCGTTGGGCGTGAAGTACTGATCGCGATCGCGCACGGTGATGATCGGATCCAGGAAGCGTTTCGTCTTGTCCATCGCGTGCGTGAGCTTGCGCACGTGCGCGTCACTCACGTCGCGCTGGAACGGCGTGGGCGCGACCTTCTCGATCGGCAGCGTGACCAAGAGGATGTGGTGACCCCCGAGCGGCTCGCGGTAGCAAGCCAGCACCAGGCCGCCATCGCTTCGCACTTGCTCCGCGAGCGCCTGCGTGGATTCCGGCGGCTCGGTCACACCCAGCTCCACGGCGCTGAGCTCGGTGGGCGTGATCTTGACGCCGCGGCGTTTCTTCGTGCCGGGTTTCTTGGGGGCGGCTTTACGTTTGGCGGCCATGACTCACAACCTGGGGCTGCATGCTTCGAAATCCAAGCTGCAGGACGCGGCTTCGTGAAACACACGAAGAAAAAGCGCTGGCCGGGTCGCCTGCCGGCACGAAGTTTGGCATCCTCGCCGCATGCCGTTGATTCAAGTCATCACGTCCGCTCCGGCCGCCGCTTCGGCTCACGAACGCGGCTTGCTCCGCACTCTGTCGGCGCGTTTGGCCGAGCACCTGAAGAAGCCCGAGCGCTACGTGATGACCTGCCTCGACACGACTGCTCACATGACGTTCGCCGGCAGCGACCAACCGGCTTGTTACGTCGAAATCAAGAGCATCGGCCGCTTCACCCCCGACATGACGCGAGCTCTCAGCGCCGAGATCTGTGACCTCTTGGCGAAAGAGCTCGGCGTCGCGCGCGACCGCATTTACATCGAGTTCAGTGACTCCCAGGGCCACCTGTGGGGCCACGATGGCGACATCTTCGCGTGACATGCGCCTGCGCGTGCGCGAATTCCGAGCACGCGCAGAGCCCGCGTCAGACGAATTGACGCCACGGAGTCAACGCCAAGAGCTTTCGCCACAAGGGCGGCTCCGAGAACACTGGCGTTGGTGTCGGTGCGACTTCGCTGGCTCGGGCCGCTGCGGATTCCGGCGTCACCAGGTGGGTCACCGCTTCGGCTACCACGGTGTTCACGTCGCGCTTCTGATCGATGCAGAAGAACGCCAGCTCGCGCGCCACTTCGGCGGGCAGGTATAGCGTCATCTCGCGAAATTCGCGCGAGCCGTGTTTGATCAGGGGATCCGGGGAGGTGACGGCCGCTTTGGCGCTGGGCGCGGCCTGGGTTTCCCCGGAAACGAATGCGTCGATGTTAGCCGGCTGCGGCGGCTTGCGCAGGGAAACAGCCACTTGTTTTTTCGGCATAAGCGAACTTCTCCAATTCGTCGAATAGAGCACGAACCTCGCGCGCAGACGGGTCGCGCCGACAGAATTCCGTGACGCTAGAGCCGGCTGCCAGAGCCTCTTGATACGCAACGCGGTACGACAGCTCTGCGCCGAGCACACTGAGCCCGGACTGCTCGAGCACCGAACGCGCGGCCTTGCCGAGCGAAGTGCGTCCCTGCTTGCGCGTGATGGCAATGCACGCGAGCAGGCTGTCGCGCATCGTGCGCGCTTCCTGAATCAGCTCGACGGAGGAGGTGAGCGCCCAGGCGTCCGCCGCCGTGGGGCCGCAGGGAAGCAGCGCCACGTCCGCGATCATCAGCGACGCTCGCTGAACGTCCCCGTGGCGCGGCGGGCAATCGACGAAGGTCCAATCATAGCCGCGCGCCAGCACATCGAGCTGTCCGGGGCGGTGCATGTTGGCGCCCATGGCCACCACGCTCGGGGTGCGGCGGCCATTTTCGGTCGCCACTTCACTCCAGGTGCGCACGGTCGCTTGCGGATCCGCGTCGACCACCAGCACGCTCGAGCCACGCTCGAACGCCGCCATCGCCAGGCAGATTGCAGTGGTGCTCTTGCCGACGCCGCCCTTCTGGCCCATCACCGTGACGATCATGGGGACGACGCATACGCAGCCCTGGCTGGGAGTGCCAAATTTTTTGCAAGGTGCCGGGCGGCGGTCTTCGTTCAGCTCGGGCTCGGGTTCATAGAGACTCGATCCAAGCTTTGACGGTGCTCACGCCTTCGGTATCCACGATTTCCGTGGCGAGCGGCGGCATTTGGGTGTCGGGGCCTCTTTGCTGCATGCGGTAGAGCACGGCGCTCTGATCGGGCGCGTGCGCTACGATTCGCTTCTCGAGCTCCGGCATCACGTTGTTCTGGAGATCCACGCCTACCGTGCTTTGGAAGATGCGGGTGTCTTCTGGGCGGCTCTCAGCGATGAATAGCCTCAGGTTCATGTCGGTGTCGGGCCAGGCGCTGCCGTTCGGGTTGTGGCAGTTGCCGCAATTGGCGTGCAGGTAGCCGAGGGCTGCACGGGTCACGTCGTTGCCCGGTGCGGTGAACGCGTTTGAGGAAGCGGCGGTTAGCAGCGCGGCGGGCGCTCCGGGTCGTTGCACCGCTGAGAATCCCAAAATGCGTCCCGGCTCGCCGTTGTGGCAGGTGCCGCAGTTCTTCGTGGTAGGCACGTCGTGCGCGGTTGCGCGGACGTTCTGCTGGCCATCCGCCACGAACAGCGCGTCGCTCTCGTCCTCGTTCCAGATGAACGCGCCCATGAAATAGTCGTTCGGGCCCGGCCCGGTGCGCGCAATGAGCCGCGTTTCGAGGAGCTTTCCCGCGCTCGAAAACTCCTTGAACAGCATGGTCCCGACCGGAAATTGCCAGTGGTCGGGGTCCGTGGTGTCGATGCGTTGGCCAGCTGGAACACGCAGCCAGCGGCGCTTGTCCGCGGCATCACTCCAGAGCACGAACTCGGGCTCGAACGGCAACAGATCGGGCGCGATGGTTTTCTTGCCGATGTCGCGGTAAAGCCCGGTTTCC
>DATHEN010000919.1:0-2096 GCA_035318565.1 Polyangiaceae bacterium | reverse complement strand
AATAGGAGCCGCGCAGCTGTCCTTCGGCCGTGCCGCCGATAGAAGCGTTCAGGTAGATCACCAGCATCGCCGACAGAATCAGCGTTGCGATGCCGAGCAGCAGGGCGCGCGGCATGTCGCGCTGAGGGTCGTGCGCTTCCTCGGCGGCGAGCGGCAACTCTTCGATCGCCAAGAACAGCCACACTGCGAACGGCATGGCCGCGAACGCACCGGCCCATCCGAATGGCAGAAATGGTCCGCCCCCTGCCGGCAATTCCGCAATTTTTCCGTCAGGGCCTCGGTCGACGTTGAGCGCCCAGCGCGTGAAGTCCGCTTGCGGCAGCGCGCTCACGAAAAAGAACGCCAACACCGCGAGCGCGAGCAAGGTCACGATCACCGAAACCTTGAACGAGAGCTCGACGCCCCAGAAGTTGAGCACCGCGAAGATGACGTAGCCAGAAGTCCACCACAGCGGCTGCAGCGCCGGCGAAGTCTCGAAAATCCCCGTCAGGTACGAGCCCATGAAAAAGACGATGACGGCCGGAGTCATGATGTACTCGATGCTCTCGGCCAGGCCGGTGATGAAACCACCCCACGGGCCCATGGTGCTGCGAGCAAACGAGTACGCCCCGCCGGTGTGCGGCAGGGCCGGGGACATCTCCGCGAGAGAAAAACACAACCCGACGTACATGAGCGCAATCAAGATCGCGGCAATCAGCAGCCCGCCCCAGCCACCCGACGCAATGCCCAGATTCCAGCCGGAGAACTGGCCGGAAATGACGGCGCCCACGCCCAGCGCCCACAGCGACCACACGCGAGCGTGACGCTTGAGACCGCGCTGTTCGAAGTACTTCGAATCGACGCTCTTGTACGTGACGCTGCCGACGACTTTGGGTTCCGTCATTGTGCCCTCACGCTGAGTGTACACGACGCCGAATTTGCGCCGTGTGTTGCGCTCGAGTCGGCAGGTTTTCGGGCACCCGCCTCGCAGCGTTACCGTTCAGCGTTCTCTCGACTGGCGACTTCAGCGGGCGTGGTTAGCGTAGTGACGATCCGCGCATGGCAAGTCCGAACAGCTTGAGCGCTCGCTCGGTCCCGGTCAAAAAATCCGGGAAGTTCGTGTGTTTGCGCGGCGGGCGCGCGAACAACCTGAAGAGCGTCGATGTAGACATCCCCCGCGACGCGCTGGTGGTGTTCACCGGCGTATCCGGTTCGGGCAAGTCCTCGCTCGCCTTCGGCACGCTCTACGCCGAGGCCCAGCGCCGCTACCTCGAGTCCGTGTCGCCGTATGCGCGGCGTCTGTTCGATCAGATGCCGGTGCCGGACGTGGATTCCATCGAGGGCCTGCCGCCTGCGGTCGCGCTGCAGCAGCAACGCGGATCGCCCACCACACGCTCGTCGGTGGGCAGTGTGACCACGCTTTCGAATCTGCTGCGCATGCTCTATTCGCGGGCCGGCAGTTACCCGCGCGGCCAGGCGCACCTGGATGCCGAAGCCTTTTCGCCGAACACGCCGGCCGGAGCATGCCCGAAGTGCCACGGCCTCGGGCGCGCGTACGAGGTCAGCGAGCGATCGATGGTGCCGGATGACTCGCTCTCGATCCGTGAGCGCGCCATCGCGGCCTGGCCGCCTGCGTGGCACGGCGGCAACCTGCGGGACATGCTCATCTCGCTCGGCTACGACGTCGATCGCCCGTGGCGCGAGCTGCCGAAGAAGGATCGTGATTGGATCCTGTTCACGGAGGAGCAACCCGTCGTGCCGGTGTACATCGGCTACGACGTGAACGAGGCGAAGAGGGCGCGGAAACGCAAGGAAGAGCCGAGCTACCACGGCAACTTCTCGAGCGCTCGGCGCTACGTGCTCGAGACCTTCGCCACCACGCAAAGTCCGTCGATCAAGAAGCGCGTGGCCCGCTACATGGAAAGCACCGAGTGTGCGCTGTGCCATGGCAAGCGCCTGCGCCGCGAGGCGCTGTCGGTCACGTTTGCCGGCTTCGACATCTCCGAGATTTCACGCCTGCCGCTGAAAACGCTGAACGCGCTCTTCGAGCCGTATGCGCGCGGCACCACGCGCAGCCACATGCGCAGCGCCGAGGAACATCCCGAGCGCGCCATCGT
>DATHEN010000918.1:0-2184 GCA_035318565.1 Polyangiaceae bacterium | reverse complement strand
CAATCCCGCGACCAACGCAACGCACAGCACGACGACGCTGCCCATGCGAATGTAGAACCAGAGTAGCGGCGGCGGCTCGTAGACTGCCATCGACGACGGGGGGGCGTTGGTCGATGTACTGCTCATATCAACCCTTGGTTGTCTGCGAGGATCTCGCGAAGGCGCTGCACGACTTCGTTGCGATCAATAGGCGCACCCGAACGCACACGCAAGACCGCATCGTCCAGGTGCCCCTTCAGAGTATCGCGCGCCTTGGTGCGAAGAGCCAACTCTGCCGCTGGATCCCACGACTCGAGCAGTGTCGCCGCGGCAAGCGCTCCCGGTCCGATAAACGCAGCGTACGGCACGCCGGTGTTGACCACGCCGGTTAGGTAACCGCCGATGGCGGCGAGCAAAATGGCCGCGGCCTTAGCCGCTATGTGCACGATTCGATAGACCCAAATGACCTTGGTGGCCTGGGCAATTCTGGGCCGCTCGTCCGCGACGATCGCCATCACAGCCTCGCCATCGGCGGTCGCCAGCGCTGTCCCCCCAATGGCCACGATGGCAGCTGTCTGCGGCCTCGGGGGCGGCTCATCGTTCATTCGCGAGGCCGTTTCTTGGGCTTGCCCTTCCCGCCGCGCGGCGGTGGCTCCGGCTCGCGAGCGACGGCTCCACCTTGGTCATTGGGCAGCGTCGCAGGCTTGATGGGGGCCTTCCTCACCTGCATCCCGCCGTGCTCAGCGGCCCGTGCTGCTCCCATCGTCCGTGGATCATCCGGGCCAGTAACCGTCGGCGCTGGCTCGGGACCGACTGCGCGTTTGCGCCCGCGGATACCGTCGAGCATCTCGCCGAAGTCGGCGACGGTGAGCCCTCCCTTGCGATAGCTCCCGCGTGCCCAGCTGCGGAGGCGGGCGCGCTCTTCTTCATTCACGGGCGCGTGGCTACCGGTGCCCAAAAACTCCGTGTAGGCAGCGTTGTCGGACTCTTCGAGGCCGTCGTCCGTTGCGGCCCGTTCCTCGTCCGCTAGCCAGCGACTGAACGCGTTGTCTTTGTTCAGGTACTCGAGCCAGCGCGCGCCGTCGGGCAGCGGATCGTAGAACCAAGCCGAGCTGACGAGGTTCTCGATGGCGTGCCGTACGACGGTTCCGCCCACGCTGTCCCGGTCCTCACCGTGCAGCATGCCGACGTACTCGGGGCTGCAGCCGATCAGCCCAGCGGCCCACTCCTTCCAGCCGCGCTCCTTCCCGCGGCGCGACTCGAACCACGCCCTCATCTGCTCAAGGAGGGCGACAAACCGAACGTACTGAAGGCTCTTGCCGGACATCGGTTCGGAGCCTGTCTCAGAAAAAACTAACATTGGTGCGGACGCGCCTTGCTCTGTTTCCTAACAACTGTTAGAAACAGCTGGCATGGAATCCGAACAAGGCCCGCGCGCCGCCCTCCGCGTTTGGCGCAAGGCTGAAAAGCTGTCGCAGGACGCTGCAGCGAAGCTGCTCGATGTCACTGCCGACATGATCGGCATGATCGAGCGCGGTGAGCGGTTCCCGGGCCGGCGCACGGCCAACAAGCTGAAGGCGCTCGCCGGCATTCCCACCGAAGCATGGGACAGGCTCGAAGACGACGAGAAGTCCCCTTCCGAGAGCGGGGCGCATCTTGCCGTCGTCGATCCCGCAGCTGAACCTGAGCGGGCGGGGAACGCGTGAGCTTTCTCTGCACATTGCTCGGCCATCGTCGTCCGCAACTCGCGGTCGGTGAGCGCGGCGGCTGCCTTCGCAGCGGGTGTAGCGCGATGTTCGACGGCGATCCGTTCCGCGGGTTCACGCTGCCGCCGCCACCACCGCTCCCGTTCCCGCGCCCTGCTCCGCCCGCGCCCGCGTACGACATGGTCCAGCTGGCCGAGGTAACGGTGCCAGTGACCGCGACCTATCGCGTAGTGATCCGCGCCGGCTCGGGCGACAGCTTTTTTCAGCGCACGACCGGCGAAGCGGTCACATGCGAGTCGTGCGGGGAACGGTGCAATAACTTCCGCTGCCGTGCTGGCGAGCGCTTGTGCATCGTGTGCCTGAGTGCCGAGCTCGACGTCGCCAGCGTGAAGATCGAAGCGCTCCGCGACATCGGCCACGGCGTAAACGGTCGTCCAGAGGACGAACATCTCGTCTGCAGCGACGCCGAGTGCATGGTCTGCGGTGTTCTCTCGTGCCC
>DATHEN010000917.1:0-3629 GCA_035318565.1 Polyangiaceae bacterium | reverse complement strand
TGGAAGCGCGCGCTATGGCTCCCACCGGTACGGATTTGGGGGCCCGACGCGATCGCAATCGCCGTGAGAGTCTTCGTGTATGGGTCAGTGGGTCATGCATCGCCGTCTGAAGCTCGCGGCTGGCAGTCGGTTGCTCGCGGCCGCACGCAAAAGCTTCGTGGCCGCGCAGATGATGCCTCGCGAAGCCTAAGGCTCTGGCGCGCGGCTCGCGATCACCCCATCGCTGCGCCGAGGGCGCCATCGAGTTTCCCGCCGCGCTACCTCGCGAAAAACGCTGGAGTTTTCGAGCCTTGGACCATTGTTCTCGGTTCGGCGTCCAAGAAACTCCAACAAAAAACTCACAAGCGCTTCGGAGCAGCGACTCCCTTTCAGGAGCGACGCGGAATGCGCAGAGCAGCGCGTCGCTCTTTTCTAATCGTTTGTAGAGATTGTTCGTTTTATCTGACGTTGGCTTGCATCTTTGCTCGCACTTGCCTGGGGGCGTGAGCTCTTGACATGGAGCTCGCGCCACCATGGCGCTACCCTTCGCGTGCAACGGCATGCGATGCAGCGGTGGCCGGAAGCCGTCCGCACTGACGCACCGATTGCCGAACACTACGGTGTGTCGTCGCTGTCTCCGAACAGTCCGTGTTCCTGCGCGAGTGTGCGCAGCTTGTCGCGCAGCAACTGAAACTGTTTTCGGAGTTTCGCCGCTTCACGCTTCACGCTCTCAGCGTCCGCGTCGTCGAGTTGGATGCGCGCGATTTCGTTCCAGCTCATGCGTTCGTTGACGCGCAGCACGAGCAAGGTTTGTTCCTCGCTCGTCAGGGTCTTCCTCAGGTCGGCAAAGCGCTCTTTGGTTTCGGTGCGCAGGTACGCGAGCGTTTCCGTGCGAACCTCTTTGGCCACGCGACCAGCCAGCGTGGTGCTCAGCACCTCCGTGCCCCGGCGCTCGCGCCAGCGGTCCCGCAATGCCTGCCCGAACGTGTTGCGCGCAACTGCGAATGCCCAGGCGCGGAGGCTTGAACGGCCCGAGAACGTGGCCATGCCCTGCCACAGGTTTTCCGCGAAAGCTGCAAAAGCTTGAGCAGCTAGATCCTCGTCGCCGGCCCGCGCCACCAAGTACCGAAAGATGGAAGGACCGAGCTGACGCAACGCAAGCGTCGTCGCCTGGTCGTATTCCCCTCGCCCACAGAGCTCTCGGACTTGCTCGTCAAACTGCGCCACGGCTTGCCTGAAAGGGGAATCCTCCGAAGAGAAGCCTGGCATGCACTGACCGGGGGGGCGATTCTATAGTAGGCTGCACGCCTCTCTATGGTGGGCAGGGAGCGAACGCTCGAGCAACATGGGGGCGCGGACACCCAGGAGTCTGCGTCCGACGAATGCGACGACTCGCTGCTGCGGCGTTTCGCGGGGTGCTACGGCGGCGACGCCCCCGAAGACGCGCCCGTCGCGGTGCCCCCGCTAGGATCGATCATCGGCGAAAAGTATCAGCTCGAGCGTTTGCTCGGGCGCGGCGGCATGGGGTGTGTGTTCGCGGCGCGGCACGTCGCCACCGGGCGCCCCGTCGCCATCAAGTGGATGTTGCGGTCCGGGGACGTCGAGCAGCATCGGAAGCGATTTTTGCGCGAGGCGCGCGCCGCGGGGCGCATTTGCCACGCGAACGTGATCGACATTTACGACGTCGTCAGCTCTGCCGCCGGCACGTACCTGGTCATGGAGCTGCTCGAAGGCGAGTCGCTGCGAGCCCGCTTGAACCGCGGCCGTCTGGACCCCGAGCATGCCGTGCGCATCGCTTCATGCGTCCTCGAAGGCTTGCGCGAAGCACATCAGCGCGGCGTCATTCACCGCGATCTAAAGCCCGAAAACGTCTTTCTGTGCAGCGCACCCGGAGACGCCGTCAAGATCTTGGACTTCGGCATCTCTGTCCTATGCGACGCGCAGCCGCTGGCCGACGCGAACTTGACGCGCACCGGCTACTTCGTCGGAACGCCGGTATACACGGCGCTCGAGCGCTTGCGCGAGAAGCAGCCATTCGATCACCGCGTCGATCTGTATTCGGTCGGCGTGATGCTCTACGAGGCGCTCACGGGAGTGCTGCCGTTCAAGGGGAAGAGTCCCTTCGAGCTCACGTACCAGCTCGCGACCGGCACCCCGCAGCCGCTGCGCTGCCTGCGTCCCGAGCTACCTCGAGCTCTCGAAGCGGTCGTGCTCCAGGCGATGGCGCGTGCGCCGGAGCAGCGCTACGCCGACGCGCACGTTTTCGGCGAAGCGCTGCGGGCAGCGCTGCTTGCTCCCGAGGTGCCGGACCAGGGCACGCCAGGGCCGCGCACCAGGCGCGACGATCTCAAACGGCCTGCGGCGCGCGCGGCGCTGGCGAGCCTTGCGGCCGGTGCCGTGGCATCGATCTTTTACTGGGGCGCGGCGGCGGCGACGCCGGCAGCGGCAGCAAGTCATTTGAAGCCTCGCCTGCACGTCCATGCCACTCGGTCGGCAGCCCTGCTGGCCTCCGAGAAAGCCGCTGAGCTCGCGCGCAGGGCCACCCCCCCGCTGCTGGCAGCATTGGAGTCCCAATCACTAGCGGCGCGCGCGGGCGCAGGCCCGCAGCAGCGCACGGCTTCCTCGTCGCTCCGCGAACGCACGGCGCGCTCGAGCTCCGCGAGCGCAACGCTGACCGTCATCGCATTTCCTTACGGCGATGTTTGGGTGAACGGGCGCAGCGTCGGCTCGTCTCCCGCGACGGTAGGCTTGCCGCCAGGTCGTCACGTGGTGAGTGGCGGCCGTACCGCTCAGGAACGCCAGAGCACCATCGAGCTTGCGCCTGGAGACAATCGCCGCGTGGTGTTGTCGTGGGCGAACAGCGGGCGAGCGCCTCGCTTAGAAACTGCCGGGCGCAGCGCTCCAGCCAACCTGCAGGCCAAGCGGGGTGACCCCCAGCTGGACACTGGCGGAATCCGCGTCGATCCAACTTCGGACTAAATAGGTGAGCGGCAGGGACAGCAGAGCCGCCCCCTGCGTCACGAGCATCGGTGCGAGCGGTAAGGACGAACGCCGCGCACATTCCACATCGTCTTCACACGACTCGAACCGGCCGTGACCCAGCCAGAGCACCGTGCCCACACCGGCGCTCGCGACACCCACTGCGCCCGCCGACCACGCCCACCACGGCACCCGCTGCCGCTCAGGCAACCAGAACGGCGCCGCAGCCGCGAACAGAGCGCTGCCCGCCGATGTGGAGACGATCGCCAGAGTCGAGGCGGTGTCTCGGTCTTCCAGGGCATCGGCATAACGCGGATGCTCAGTGGACATGTCTCGCAGGTTCGAGTCGTGCGCCCGATAGCGGCTCCAGAGGATCCAGGAGCCGAGCATGCCCGCAGCCCCGACCCCCCCGGCGACTAGCCACAGAGGGCGGCCCGGCGGAGCGATCGTTTCTTCCTCTGGGATGTCCGTGCACGGAGGTGGGCTGCAGGATAGCCTCGCCGCGGCGCGTTCGAAGCGTGACGCCAATGTCTCATGCGGCTGCGCCTGGTCCATTACGAATCCGGCGGACGCCAGGCTGCCGCCGTTCACTTGCCAGCGCTGAACACGCAGCGCGCCGCCGACGCGCTGCAGCGTCCACAGCTCGGAGACGGCGAGCCAGGTGGCATACT
>DATHEN010000916.1:0-2457 GCA_035318565.1 Polyangiaceae bacterium | reverse complement strand
GGCTTCGGGTCAGTCCCAGTCTGCGATGATGTTGACTACGTACGTCAACAGCGTGCAGGCGACGGCTCGTGTGTACGATGGATTCCTGCTTCACTCTGGCTTCGTAGAGCCGGCGAGCAACAATCCTCCCGTGCCGGTGTTCGTGGTTTTCACCATGAACGAGGGCAACGGAAAGCTAGCCGAGGGACCGAACTTCACGAAATGGCAGGTCGCGGGAGCAACTCACAACGACGCTAATCTCATGGCCAAGGGAACGGAAGTCATGGGCGATCTGGGCAACGTCAACATCGAGTGCTCCAAACCGGTGAACGACTTTCCGGCATGGCAGGCGTACAACGCGGCGTATGACTGGTTGGAGCGATGGGTCTCGAGCGGTGAAAGACCGCCCAGCGGAACCCCGTTCGAGACGGCCCCCGGCGGCGGACTACGCCTAGATCAGCACGGTAACGCGCTCGGAGGAGTCCGCCTGCCAGACATCGAAGTGCCGGTCGCGACTCACTCGCTCGCGAACGCACCGGCGAACCCGTTCGACATCGTCGGGAACTTGGCCTGCGGTCTCGGCGGCTCCGTCACTCGCTTCACGGAGCAGCAGTTGCTCGACTTGTACTCGACTCACGAACGGTACGTTCAGGAGTACACGCACGCCGCCGACGAGGCGCTCGCTGCCGGCTATCTGCTCCGGGCGGACTACGATGCCGCCCTCGAGGCAGCCAAGAAGGCTCCCATTCCAAACTGAAAGACTAGATGAGCAGGCGCGAAGCGCTCAGTCCGGCGGCGGCTCGATGACCACGCCGCAGGGGAACGTGGCACGCAGGTCGTGGTTGCCCTGCTTGATGGTGTTGCACGACGTTCCATTGAGGGTCAATCGCGCGCCCGTCGCGTCCACTGTCCAACCGTTGGGAGCTCCGAAGGGCACCGCGGTACCGTCGAGCGTGACAGCGCCGCGCTGCGCCTGAGCGGCGTCCACTTTGCCGTTCAACGTGAAGTCGCAGGACCTCACGCCATTGATGATCCCGAGCAAGTCGTTGACGAGCGCGGTTTGGCTCGCGGGCTGGAAGAAGTGCGTTGCCGTGCTGCTCGCTGGGTTGATACCCCGGCCCCAGTGAGCGAGATCGTTCAAATGGGATTCTGTCGCGTCGTCGCCGACCGCGATCACGTACGTGCCGATCTGCTTCGCCCAGGCCGCTCGCACTGCGTCGACGGACATCTGCTTGCTCGTGTCGTCGTGCGCATCCTGCGCGCCGCAGCGATCGGGATCGCCGTCGGTAGCGAGGATGATGAACTTCGGCCCCGGCTCCGTAAATGCCTCGAGATCGGTCGTGACGGCTGTGATGCTTTCAGCGGTTGGAGTATTGGGAATGGTGTCGGCAGGTCCGTACACCGCATTGATGCCGGCATGAGCATTCAAACGCGGGGGCATGATCCGGGTGAGATCAGGGCACTGCGGCGCGCTGAACGGGGTCGCGTTTCCATAGAGCACCATCCCGAATCGCACTTGCGCTTCCAGCCGCTTGATCACCCCGTTCGTGGGATCCATCAAAGAGTTGCGGAGCACGGTCCAGCGCGCCGGGTCGCCGTCGTTCGGGAAGCCGTCATCCATACTGTCCGACTGATCGATCACCAGGACGATCGTGGGCGTGGTGGGAGCCACCTTGAGGGCGATGTCGGCGCAGACGCCGCCATCCCCGGAGATGCCCGCGCTGCCGTCAGGCGGCACGATGATACCGGTGCCACCGTTACCCCCGTTGCCCGTCAAGCAGCGGCCGCGGCTGCTACAGCCCACGCCGCCCTTGCACAGCGTATCCGAACCACCGCATTGCGCGGTGCACTGCCCCTGCGCGCCGCAGTGCAGCCCCGCGGGGCAATTGTCGTCTCGCTGGCAGCTCGAGCCGCACTGCCCGGCATAGACGTTCTGACAAGGGTCTCTGCCTACGAAGGTACTGTCCGGCTCGGACTCCCCGCATTGTACGAGTGCCGCGACCGAAGCAGCGACGAGGGAGCCGTGGAGCAGAACTCGACCGTGGAAACGTTGCCCGCGCATCACGGCGAGCTTAGCACGCGCTCTCTCTGTCTCGCGCGGCTAGCCCCAAAGATGTCGGGCAAAGTGGGTGCTCTTGCAACCCCTTCCAGGGAAATGCGACTAGCCAAATCCGCCAGCCCGCAGGCTGCGTAGTCCTGTCTGAGGCTCTCGCGAGGAGCTGAAAAACCTCGGCGCCTGCAGCGAAGCACGAATCGCTAGCTCGCGCCGGCCCGTCAATCGGAGAACAACGGTGATGCGAGTTCGACCTACAACTTTGCCTACGTTTATTGCAGTTGCCGCGCTGTGTTGCGCGAGTCTGGCCGCTTGCGGTGATGACGACGAGTCAGGCGGTTCAGGCGGCAGCGCTGGACGCGGCGGCGCGGCGGGCAGCAGCGGTAGCGCCGGCGTTGGCGGTGCATCCGGCAGCGGCGGGGCAG
>DATHEN010000915.1:0-7187 GCA_035318565.1 Polyangiaceae bacterium | reverse complement strand
CACACCTGCGCGAGCTCTTTCCGGGCGTCACCGGCCGCGTTCGTTGAGCCAGGCCTGCGCGAGCTCGAAGGTGCGCGCATGCAGCGCCGGCTTGTGCAAAAACTGGCGGCGCAGATTGGGATCTTTCACGTCGGAAGCGCGGGCGAGCAAGCGTTCGCGCGCCTCGTGAATGGCTTGCTCCGCCTCTTGTCGCAGGCCGGCGGCGTGCAGCGCGCGCGCGTGTGTCAGGCGGATGTGTGCTTCACCTTCGGCGACGCAGCCGAGCTCCGCCAAGAGCTGCCGCGCTTCCCGAGCATGCGGCAACGCTTGCGACGGCAGCTTCTGCGCGAGTGACACCTCGGCCAGGACGCTCGCGGCCAGAGCGCGGAAGGGCGGCGCGAGCTCGAGCTCCTCCAGGGCGGCCTCGGCCTGTTCCGCCGCCCTGCGCACGTCCCCGAGCGCGAGCAGCGAGCGTGCGGCGTGAGTGCGCGCGAGCCCCGCGAAGATCTGATTGCCCTGGCGCGCGAACTCGTCTGCGGCTTGCTCCTGCAGGCGCTGCGCCGCCGGGTGCTCGGCGAGCTCACCGTGGACGATGCCGAGCTGCAAGGTGGCGGCGGCCGAGAACAGCTCGAGACCGAGCGTTTTGGCCGAGCGCTCGGCGTTCACCAGTGTTTCTCGGGCAATTGGGAATTGCGCGAGCACGCGCTGGCTCGTTCCCAGGCTGACTTGCAACACCGTCTGTCCGCGGGCATCGCCGGCGCGTTCGAAGTGCCGGAGGCTGGTTTGGACGGCGTCGTGAAACGCCTGCACACGCCCGTCACAGAACGCCAGCACGAACGAGCGCGCAAACTCCGCCCAGGCCTGCACCAGCGTGTCCGGATCTTTCTGCGCGAGCTCGTCGATGCGAAGGAGAAAGCTCTTCGCGTTGTCGTACATGCCCGCGTAGCAAAGAAAGCCCACCGCGAGCGCGCAGCCTTTGACGTACGGCGTCGTGGCGTCGGGCATCGGAGAAACACTGCCGAGCTCGTTCAGGATTTCGACCGCGCCGCCGACGTCGCCGAGCTGCGTGCGTAGCATGAACGTGGCCCCGGCTCCCCAGCACCAAGCCGGGCCTCCCTTCGGGAGTAGCGGCAACGCGCGCGTCCCGCATTGCTCGGCCTCCGCCGTTTGACCGCGCCAGGAGTGCGCTTCGCCCTCGATGATGTAGAGCTCGCCCAGGAGCTCGCCTTCCGCGCCGCAGGCCATGGCGCGGCGCGCACGCTCGATCGCCAGATCCAAGTCGCTGCCGTCGAGCGCTTGTGCCGCAGCTTGCCGGTACCACGCAGCGGCTTGCGCGGGTTGTGCGCCGCTCTCGTAGTGTTGCGCCAGGCGGGTCGCGTCACTTTCGCCAGCCGCAAGCAGCCAGCGCGCGGCCAGGCGGTGCCCGAGCTCGCGATCGCGCTCGGTGAGCGCGGCGTAGGCCGCGTCGCGCACCAGGGCGTGCTGAAACGCAAACTCCTCCTCGCCGGCGAAGCGCGTGTCGGCGTGCGGCAGGATCAGCTCTTCGGCGCGCAGGCGCGAGAGACACGCGCCGAGCTCGTTTTCATGGGCTTTCCCGCCCAGCAAACCGAGCACTCCCGATTTCCAGAAGGTCTCACCGAATACGCTGGCGGCGCGCAGCACGCGCCGCGCATCGGCGTCCAGCGCATCCAGGCGTGCTTGCGTCATGGACAGCACCGTGTCCGGCAAATCGGTGCGCCCCGCCGCCACTGCGCGGATCAATTCTTCCAGGTAGAAGGCGTTGCCCTCGGCGCGGCGCACGATCGCGCTCACGACCTCGCTTTGCACACTGTGCCCGAGCGCCGCTTCGACGAGCCGCTGGCTGGCCTTGACCGAAAGCGCAGACAGGCGCAGCTCTTCTACGCCCACGTCGTTCCACAGATTCGGAAAAGCATCGTGGACGCTCGGGCGCGCCAGGCCCAGCACCATGAGCGGCCGGTCGGCGAGCCGAGTGAGCGCGCTGCCCACGAGCTTGACGCTCGGCAGGTCGCCCCATTGCAGGTCGTCGAGCACGATCAGCAGCGGGTGCGCCTGACACGCGGCGGACACGAATTCGCACCAGGCTCGTTCGATGTGCCCGCCCATCAAGGCCGAATCCCCGCGCGCGCTCGAGAGCTCCACGCCCACTTCGCCGAAGCGCAGCCCGGACACTTCACCGAGAAACTCGGCGACGCGCTGCACGTCCGCGTCGCCCAGCGATTTGTTCGCACGCGCGCGTAATTTGCGCCGGCTGGTCGCGCTCGGCTCGCCGCCGCGCAAGCCGGCTGCGTGCCGCACGAGCTGCCCGAGCAGCGCAAATGGCGAACGCGCGCCCACCATGTCGGCGCGTGCGAACCAGATTTCCTTGGGTGTCGGTTCACTCGCCAGCCGCGCGGCGAACTCGGCCACCAAGCGCGATTTGCCGACTCCCGGTGCGCCGGTCATGAGCGTGACGCGCGCGGAATTTTCGGTCTGGCATTCGGCGAACGTCGCTTGCAAAAAGCCCAGCTCGCGCTCGCGGCCCACGCAGGGTGTGGTCTTGCCGAGCAGGGTGCGGCCGCCCTGAATAGGGTCTGCTTCGCCGACCAAGAGCCAGCTGTGTTTGCCGCGCCGCACGTCGAAGCGCGCATCGAGCAGGTCGGCGCTGAGCTCGTCGAGGTGCACTTGCACGGGCTCGAGGAGCTGGCTGGCGCTGCTGCGGTGCTTGAGGCTGCGAATCAAGTTCACCGCGCGATCGATGGCTTCACCCACCGGCAAACGACCGGCGAACAGGCCGCGGCCCGTGGTGATGACGACCGGAGCGCCCGGAAACCAGTCGTTCAAGAGCAGCCCGCAGCGCGCTGCGCGGCGCGCCAGATCGGTCGCGACCGGGTCGGTCAAGGCGCAAATCAGTGATCCGTCGGCGAGGCGCTCGAGTCGGGTGCCGAGGCGCGCCAGGCTCTCACCGAGCGACATGAGCTCGCTCTGCGCGCCGCTGCTGCGTGGATCGAGCGTGTCGTGCGTCTGTCCGGCGGCCGCGACGACGCTCACCAAACGCTGCTCATGGTGGGTGAGCAGGCGCCGCGAAGAACGCGGGCCCACCGTCGCCGGGCGCGCCAGCGCGGCGTGGATCGACTCGAGCTCCTCGAGCAGCACTTGCGCGTTCAGCGGTCGTTCCGCCGGATCTTTCGACAACATACGGCAAAGCAGGTCGTCGAGCGCGGGCGAGATTTCATCACACAACTCCGAGGCGCGCGGGGCGTCCTCGAACACGAGCTTGGCCAAGAGCGCCATCAGATGGTTGGCGGAGAAAGCCGCCCGGCCCGTCAGACATTCGAAGAGCACGCAGCCGAGCGAAAAGATATCGGCGCGCGCGTCCACTTCCAACTCGCCGCGAGCTTGTTCCGGCGCGAGGTAGCCGGGCGTGCCGAGCAGCGCGCCGCGTTCGGTGTGGCCGTGGGTGAAGGCCATCTGACGGGCGATGCCGAAGTCGAGCAGCTTGACCGCGCTCGGATCGGTGGTCGGATAGATCAGGTTGTTCGGTTTGACGTCGCGGTGGATGACGCCGGACGCGTGCGCCGCCGCCAGTGCCTGCGCGGTGCCGAGCGCCACGCCCACGCTGGCCGGCACGCTCAGGGGGCCCTCACGCAAGCGCAGGCTCAGGTTCGTGCCCGGCAGCCATTCCATCACGAGATACGGCATGCCGGAATCGCACAGGCCATGCGCGAAGTGGCGCACGATGCGCGGATGCGACAGCTGCTGGAGGATGTGCGCCTCACGCACGAAGCGTGCGTGGTCGTGGAGCGAGGTCTGGTGCAGTATCTTCAGCGCCACGTCCGCGCCGAGCTCGCGATCGTGGGCGCGGTACACGCTGCCCATGCCGCCGGAGCCGGCCAGTTCACGAACTACGAAGCGATCGGCGACGACGTCACCGGGTCTCATGGGCTGCGTAGAACGATACCGTGGCGCTTGATCAAGCGGTACAGAACGAAGCGATTGCGCAGGCCGAGCGCGCGCGTGGCTTGTGTCACGTTGCCCTCGGCGTCGCGCAGCGCGTTCTCGATCTCGGTACGCGAGGGCTCCGGACTATTGCGGGTCTCGTTGTCTGCCACGAGCTCCGCGCGCACTTCGGGCGTGAGCGCCACGAAGTTACCGGAGCTCGTGCCCAGGGCCAGCCACAGCAGCCGTTCGAGCTCGCGCACGTGCTGCGTGTAGCGGTGGCGCAGCAGGCCTTCCACCAACATCGAATCGAGACGCGCCCGCCTGCTCTCGCCCGCTTCGCCCTGGAAGAAGCGCTGAGCGAGCTGCGGGTCTTTGCGGGCCGCCAAGCACAGCAGCCAATGGATCAAGAGGGGGATGTCCTCACGCCGTTCCGAAAGTCCCGCGACGTGAACGCGCTGCGTGAAGCGCGCCGTAAAGTCGTGTTTGAGCTGATCGAGCGGCCGATTGGTGGCTGCGACGAAGCAGAGCTCGGCGCGGCGCGTCTGGGTATCGCCGAGCCGCTGGTACTCACCGCTCTGGTCGAGGACGCGCATCAGATGCGCCTGGATGCGTTCCGAGAGCTCGCCCACTTCGTCCAGGAACAAGGTGGATCCGTTGGCCTCCTCGAGCAGACCCGGCCTTTCGATCACGCCTTGCCGCGGGTAATCCCGCACGGTGCCGAACAACTCCGAGTCGGCGCTGGAATCTGCCAGGGTAGCGGCGTTGCGCGCCACGAGTTTGTGTCCGGCGCGCGCCGAGAG
Organism: Polyangiaceae bacterium; assembly: GCA_035318565.1. Classification (GTDB taxonomy): domain Bacteria; phylum Myxococcota_A; class Polyangia; order Polyangiales; family Polyangiaceae; genus DATDJP01. The sequence goes on along the minus strand of DATHEN010000915.1, from coordinate 2,469 downwards.
CGCGTGGATCGCCCGAGCGCCGATCTCTTTGCCGACGCCCGTCTCGCCATGCAGCAGCACGTGTTGGCCGGAGCGCGCGGCGAAACCCAGATCGTCGCGCAGCTGCCAGGTCTCCGGACTTTCACCCACGAGACCATGCGCGTCGGGCGCGCCGAAGGCCGCGATCAGGTTGGTCGGGTAACTGCGCAGCGAGGGCAGAGTGGCCGGGCGCCTCACGACCAGTAAGACGAGCGCGTCTTTGAGCGTGATCGTGTCCCCCTCCTGGAGCACGCTGCGCTCGCAGGGCGCTCCGTTGACCAGGAGCGGGCAACGTCCGACCGATTGTACGTCGAGCGTGTCTTCGCGCGGCTCAATCACCAGTTGGAGCCGAGACACGCGCGGGCTCAAGAGTGGTCCGCTCGTGGTCGTGACGCTCGGCCGCTGTCGCATGAACTGGACGCGCGCGGCGGGATCGCTGTCGAGGGGTTCGCCACGCCCCAATACGCAGGGGCTGTCGGCGCGCGCGACTTCGCCGATGCGCTCCGGCTCGTCCAACGACCAGGCGATGACGAAGTGCAGGATCGGCTCCTGCTCGGGTAGGCTCGCGTCCTGCCAGGGACTGCCGTGGCCGGTCTGGGTGGTCTGCGTGGTGTCCTGAGTCATAGGGGTCTACCCCGGTCGGGCTCCAGGGTAGCGCAGGGTAGCGCGCGGAGGCCGCGCTCTGCACGCTCAAGGCTCGCGGTAGAAACGCGGCACGCGCCGCGAGATGCTGGTCAGGACTTCCCAGGGTATCGTTCCCAGGCGCCGTGCCATTTCCTCCGCGGAAACGTGATCTTCGCCGCAGGGTCCCTTTTGTGCCCCGAGGACCACGCATTCGTCACCCACGCGAGCCACCGGCACGTCGGTCACGTCGATCATGGTCATGTCCATGCTGACCACGCCGATGATCGGCGCCCGCCGCCCGGCCACCAGGACCTCCCCACGATTGGACAGGGCGCGGCTCAGGCCGTCCGCATAGCCCATGGCGATGGTGGCCACGCGCGTGGGGCGTCGAGCTCGGAACGTGGCGCCGTAGCCGACCGCTTGTCCGCTCGGCACGTCGCGCAGCGCGACGATTTCCGTGCGTACGCGCATGGCGGGTCGCAGCTCGTTCGAAAGCCCAGGGGCGGGGGAGACCCCGAACAGGGCAATGCCCGGCCGCACCAAATCGAGGCGAGCCCGCGGGCTCCGGAGCAGGGCGGCGCTGTTCGCTGCGTGGCGAACGCTCGCCGAAAATCCGAGGCTTTTCAGGTGTCGGGTCGCCTCATCGAACGAATCGAGCTGAGCGTCCAAGAGCTCGGGCTCGCCTTCGTCCGCGCAGGCGAAGTGGGTCATCAAGCCCTCGAGCCGTACCTCGGGGTAGCGGCTCAAGGCGTCCGCGACCCCCGGTAGGTCGCGCGGCAGCGCACCCAGCCGAGACATCCCGGTGTCCACTTTGAGATGCACCCGGACGGGTTCCGAGCCGCTGTAGCGCACCTCTTGGGCGAGCGCTTCGACCTGCCCCGGGTCGTGCACGACCGGGGTCAAGTCGTGACGCAGGAGTTCGCCCCACGCGCGCCCGTAGTACCCGCCCATGACCAGGATCGGGGCGCGAATGCCGGCCTGCCGGAGCTCGATGGCCTCTTCCAGCAGCGCCACGCAAACACCGGCCGCACCGGCTCGCTCGAGGGTTCTGGCAACGGCTTTGGCGCCGTGCCCGTAGCCGTCGGCCTTCAATACCCCCCAAACCGGCGCGCCCGCCGCCGCCCGCTGGAGTACGCGGAGATTGTGCCGTAGATGCGCCAGGTTCACCTCGGCGCGTGTCGGGCGCACGGCCTCCGATGGCAGGGCCCGCTGCGGCCGAAGCACGCGCGGCAGCGGAGTGGCGAGCGCCTCGGAAGCGGAGCGTGAAGGGGCTGGATCGGCCATCCTGGGTTCTTCGAGCGTTAGCTCTGCTGCGAGGTTTGGGTCAATAAATCCAAAAGTCGGGCTCATTCCAAACAACGCCGCATGCAGGTCAGGTAGTCCGGCTCACAGCCGGCGCAGGTCTTCTTGGCAACGGCGTCGGCTCCCGAACAGGGGCTGAGACAGTCTTGCCAGGTATTGCGACACTCAGCCGTGCACTGCTCCGCGGGCGGAAGCACTCCCGCGTCCGCGGTACTGGCTTGCGCGCGCCCAGCTTGCGACGCGGCGGCGCTGATGGTCGCCGGCGGCGGCGCGTGCGCGTTCACGGGCGCGGGGCCCGATACGTAGTAGCTGCGCGGCTCGTTCCGCGACCGGGCCAGATTGAGAACCGGGCGGTCCGGATCTCCGACTTCGAGCGAACGGACCCTGCGGCGCGCGTACTCGATTCGGTCGCGCGGCTGAGCATACGTGTAGACCTGGAGCCAGTTGCGCCAGCAGGCATGGCGATGGGAAGGCGCCTTGGCGGTGTCGAGATCCAGCCGGTAGCAATGCTCGAAGCGCACGTTA
>DATHEN010000914.1:0-4149 GCA_035318565.1 Polyangiaceae bacterium | reverse complement strand
ATCGATGGTGCTTCTGTCGAAGTGATCGGCAGCGACACCTACGGCCTGCCGATCGCCGAAAGTCCGGAACTCGCCCGCTTCGGCCGGGTTCACTTCGAATGGGCGTTGCCGGGCCCCGCGCCGCTGATCCCGGCCGGGGAGCTCGGCGTGATGCCGGGTCCCGTGCCGCCGATCCCACGCCCAGGCATGTCGGTGGGGCCGCGCCCGCTGTTCCCGGACGAGCTCGCCGCGGAGCCGTCGGGCTTCGAGCCGTGGGTGACGCGCTTCGATGGCACCTTCAGCGTGCGGCCCGTCACGCCCGGACGCGTCCGCGCGCTGGTGCGCCACCCGGCGTATGTCGAAGGTCTCAGCGAGGCGGTCACGCTCGCGCCGGGTGGCGAAGCACGCGTGTTGGTCACGCTGTATGCCGGCGGCTCGCTCGAAGGGCGCGTGGTAGACGAAAACAAACGTCCCGTGGGTGGTGCGCGCATCGACCTCGTCGCCATCCGCGGCACTCTGGAACGCTCCACTGTGAGCGCGGACGACGGCAGCTTCGCGTTCGCTGCGGTCCCGAGCGAAGTGGCGCTCTCCGTGGCGCGGCCCGACGACAGCGGGAGCATTGCGCTGCGCGAAGAGGTGCGCGTCGCAGAAGGAGAAAAGAAGCGCATCGAGCTGGTCCTGCCGAGCTTGCGCGGCAGCGTGAACGTCAGAGTGCGGGATGCCCGCGGCACTGCGGTCGAAACTGCGCAGGTCAGTGTGTCTTCAGTCGATCCGAAAGCGCCACTCCGGCGCACGTCGTTCACCGACTCCGACGGCAAGGCCGCGATTGCCGACGCCGCCGGCATCAGCATTCGCGTACTGGTCGAGGCGCCGGGCTTCGCACGCACCGAGCAGCACTTCGAGCGCGCCCCAGAAACCTTGGAGATCGTCCTGCGACGCGGGGTGATCGTGGAGGGCAGGGTTACGGCCGTGCGCGGCAGAAGAGCCGTCGAGGGAGCAACGGTCAGCGTGATCAGCGAGGGCACGCGGAAAGCGGCGCTGACGGATGCACACGGCGTGTATCGCCTGCGCGATGTCGCCCCGGGTTCGGTGCGCGTGCTGGTGGAGCACCCGGAGTATGCGAACGCAGAGCTGACGACTCGGGTCGAGGAGCCCGCACGCGAGGACCGGCCGTTCGAGCTCGCGGCCGTGGATCTGGAAGAAGCGGCCGAGGTGTCGGGCCGAGTTCTCGATCCACAGAGCCGGCCCGTGGCGGGCGCGCGCGTTGCGGTGGGCGTCGCGCCCGCGTATCTGCCCGTCGGCGCGCTGCCCGCGGGGGTGGCCGTCAGCGACGGCGGCGGACGGTTCGTGCTGCGTGGGGTGCGGCCCGGAAAAGTGGAGATCGAGGCCTACGCTGCAGACTTCGGCCGGGGATCGGTGATCGCGAGCGTGCAAGCAGGCCGCACGACGCGCGACGTGGACATCAAGCTTCCGGGCGAACGCGCCGCCGACGAACCGGCGACTTCCGGCGGCTTGGCCCTGACGTTGGGTGAACGCGGCGACCCGCCAGACGTGGAGGTCGTGATCGTGCACGTCGCGCCCGGCAGCGAAGCCGAACGCGCTGGCGTCGCGGCCGGCGACGTGATCGTCAGCATCGACGGACGCGCCGTGCAGGACATGAAGGAAGCGCGGGCGCGGCTCGGCGGTCCGGTGAGCTCCGACGTGGTGCTCGCGCTCGAGCGAGGCGGCCAGCCTTTGAAGCGGCGCGTGGCGCGCGAAAGTATCCGGCGCTGACGGTTCAGGGTGCCGCGCTCTTCGGCCGTGCCGTGAACTCGAGCGAGACCTGCGCCACCTTGGCGACTTTTGCGCCGAGCGCGTCGAGTGTCTTGTCCGCCAATTTTCCGAACGCGGAGCGCGGTCGCACGTCGTGCTCCTCGAGACCAACGAGCAGCGGCTCGAGCGTGCGCACGTGCAGCGCCTGCGGCCGCTCTGCCGCGTAAACGACTCGGATCTCCAGGCGCGCGCTGCGCGGCTTGACGCGCCCGTGGAGCCTGAAGTCGCCCTTCACCTGCGCGGTCAGTTTGTGTTCGGCCTGGGCGGCGCTCACGTCGCGCAGCGACGGCGAAGCGAGCTCCGTCAGCTTGAACTCCGCCCAGCGATTGCCCTGTCGTACGTCGGCCGGGGTGTCCTGCGAAATCTCGAACCAGGTGCGCATGTCGGCATTCTGTTTGTCGTTCTTCGTTTCGGTCCCGAACTCACCCGAAGTGTCGTCGCGCTTGCGTTGGTAGATGCCGAGTTGGTCCAGATCGAGCTGCACCAGGCCCGAGCTCTTGGTGAGGTCGTGAAGGTTCACGAACAGCTCACCGCGCAAAGCTCCGGGAGCACGCCCCGAAATTTTCTCGAGCTCCGAGTCCATGCTGAAGGTCGTGTTGCTCGTGCCGGAGTCGATGACGAAGACTTGCGCCTCGCGCGGAGCCACGGGTTTGCTCAGAGCGGATGCCGCAGGAGCCAGCGCGTCCTTGGGCTTTTCGTCGCACTGAGTGAGGAGCAGGGCCAAAACCGACACGGTCACACGCAGCATGAGCGTCTCCCTTCGCAGCTCGCGTGAAGACAGTCTCCACGGGCGCGCTGGTCGTACGGCGCCGCATGATATCGGTTTCAGCCGTTCGGCGCCTGGGCACGACTAGCCGCCCGAAGCTAGCGACTGCATTCGGCGCGGAGCAGGCGTTTTGGGGAAGGGCCCCAAAACCTGAGAGTGGGGCCCCGATGAATTCATTTCATCGGGGCAGGAGCTGTGCTCCCGATGGAACTAGGCTAGTTGCCGCGAAGCGGCGGCGCCCACTAGTGGGCGGTTTCGTCGTCCGGCGGCTCGCGGCGGTCGCCGCTCGGCCACAGCAAGAACACCATAGGAATCGTACCGATGGCGAGAATCAGCGTGCCGACGATCTTGGCGAGCGTCACGAGGCCTGGTTCCATGACGCGCGACGAGTTAGCTCAAGCCGGCTAGCGCTGCAAGAGGCGGCGGCCCGCGGCCCGCGGACAGCGCGTGGCCGTCCAGCGTCAGCCCGCGCCGGCTGGGAGACAGCTGTGGTACCCTTCCGTGGGGTGGGATGACGGAAAACCCGGATCGTGACGACGAGCCTACGGGCCTGAGCCAGATCACGATCCCTTCCGAGGTGTACCCGTCGGTGAACTACCGGCTCGAGCGGCGCATCGGAGAGGGCGGCACCGGCGTGGCGTTCTTCGCGCTGCGCCACGCGCCCGATGGCATCGCGCCCGTGGTCATCAAGCTCGTCAAGCCCGAGGTGGTGGCGAGCGCCGGACCCACCGCAATGCTCGTGATTCAAAAGGAAGCGGTGGCGCTCGGGCGTCTCAATGAAAGCGTACCGCCGACGCCGTTCGTCGTGCGCTTCATCGATACCGGCCGCGCCAGCTTGTACGGCGATCAGCGGCCTGCGCTGCCCTGGCTGGCGGTCGAGTACGTGCACGGCGGCGTCGAGGGTACGACGCTCGAGGAGCGCGTCGTCTATAGCTTCGAAAAAACCGGTTACGCCTTCGAGCCGCAGCGTGTCGCGCATCTGCTGCGCTGCCTCACGAGCGGCCTTTCGGCAATCCATGCGGTCGGCGTGATCCACCGCGATCTGACGCCGAACAACGTGCTCTGCTGCGGCTTCGGCGAAGCCGAGATATTCAAGATCTCCGACTTCGGTATCGCCAAGCCCGGCGGCATGGCCATGACGTTCGGCGACATGCTGCTCGGCACCGTCGGTTACACCGCGCCCGAGCAAAACTCGAAAGATGGCAAGGGCGTCGGCCCGTACACGGACGTGTTTAGTCTGGCGTGTCTGCTGTTTTATGCGCTGACAGCCCAAGCCTATTTCGACGACTCCACGCCGGTGCGGGCGATTTTGGCCATTCAGTCCGGCAAGCGCCGCAGCATTCGCGACTCGAAGTGGCTCTGTCCCGAGATACGCGAGCGCACTGAAGCGTGCGAGGAGATCGACAAGGCACTCGCGGTGGCAACCTCCGTGGATCCCACGCTGCGCCCGAGCGTGACGCAGTTTGCTGCGAGCCTCTTACCGTGGCTGTCCGAGGGATCGGGAGGGCCGCGCCCGGGCCGGCGTTTGATGGGCAGCTTGATGAATCTGTCCTCGCCCGCGCAGGTTTCGACTTGGAGCTGGACCGTGCGAC
>DATHEN010000913.1:0-6453 GCA_035318565.1 Polyangiaceae bacterium | reverse complement strand
AAAGTGGACGGTGCGATTCGTGCGAGTCATGTGACCTTCGCGCCGGACTCTAGAGCATCGGACGATGATCGTCAATCGTTTGCTCCGCTCGCACGCGCGTTGACCAGCTGGAAAATCCGCTCGTGCGCGCAGGCGGGCTGCGACGATTGACACGACGATCGAGCGGAGTCTTCATGGCTCACATGACCGATGGCGCCATCACCGTGCTGAAAGAGGAGTTCCTGTTTCCGGAAGGCCCGCGCTGGCACGAGGGGCGCTTGTGGTTTTCGGATCAACACCTCAAGTGCGTGTTCACATTGGACGAAAACGGCACACTCGAGCGCGTCTTCGACGTGCCCGGGGCTCCTTCGGGTTTGGGCTGGGACTCGCGCGGCCGGCTGCTCGTGGTTTCGATGGAAGACCGCAAGCTCTTGCGCCTGGAAGCCGGCGAGCTGCGCGAGCTCGCGGACTTGTCCGCACACGCCGACTTTCACTGCAACGACATGGTGGTCGATCGGCAGGGCCGCGCGTACGTCGGAAATTTCGGCTTCGATCTTTGGAACGGCGGCTCCGTGAGCGCTACTCGGCTCGCGATGGTGGACGAAGCGGGCGCGGTACGCGTCGTAGCCGAAGATCTCTTGTTCCCGAACGGCATGGTCATCACGCCGGACGGCAAGACGCTGATCTTGAGCGAGACCTACGCGGGTCGGCTGATAGCGTTCGATATCGAAGCGGACGGGAGCTTGTCCGGAAAGCGTGTGTGGGCGGAGTTGAATGAGCCCACGGACGGCATCGCGCTCGATGCAGAAGGCTGCGTGTGGGTGGCCGTGCCACTCTGTCCGGGTCGTTTTTTACGCGTCGCACAAGGCGGCGAGATCAGACAGCGTATCGACCTCGAAGAGCATGGCGCTTATGCCTGTACGCTGGGCGGCCAGGACGGCCGCACGCTCTATTTGCTCGAAGCGCGTGAGGGCCAGCCCAAACGGATGCTGCCTGGCAACGGCCGCGTGCGGAGTGTGCGGGTAGACGTGCCGCACGCTGGGTTGCCCTGAATCCAAGAGCAGATGTTTCACGCCAGGTGCGTGGGGCTGCGCTATAACTTCGGCCCTTTCCGTCAGGTCCGAGCTACATGTCCGACCAACTTTCTTCCGATCTTGCCGCGCTCAAAATCGATCGAGCGCAGGATCCGGGGCGCAAGAGCCCACTGCGCGCGCTGGTGTGGCTGGCGTTGCTCGCCGGCATGGTGGCTGCGGCTTACCTCTTCGGGCTGCCGTACCTCGAGGCCAAGGTCTTCAAGAAGGAAGTCCAGGTAACCGAGATTCTGTTGGTCTCTCCCGCGCAGCAGTCGGGTACGGAGCTCACCGCGGCGGGCTACGTGCTTCCGCAGAACACTGCCAACGTGGCGCCGAAGGTGCCGGGGCGGGTCGCGCGGGCGCACGTCAAGCAGGGAGACACGGTCAAGCAAGGGGACACGCTGTTCGAGCTCGAGCTCAGCGAACAGAACGCGGCCATCGCAACGGCGCAGAGTCGTGTAGCGTCTGCACGCGCCCAGGTGCAGACCGCACGCGCAAACCTGGTCGAGACCCAGCTGCAGGCCACGCGAGCCAGCGAGCTGAGCAAGCAGGGCGTCGCGCCCCGTAGCAACGCGGACGACCTGCTCGCGCGCGTTGCTTCGCTCGAGGCCGCGGTGAAGGCCTCCGAAGCACAAACCGTGGCGGCACAGAAGGAAGTCGAAGCGCTGCGCATCAATTCGGACAACTATGTGGTGCTCGCGCCCATTTCCGGACGCATCATCAACAAGCCGCCGGAAGTCGGTGAGCTCGTGGGGCCGGCCATGTTCGGCGTGGTGTCCCAGCTCGGAGGCGTCGAGATCGCCGATTTTTCGAGTCTGCAGGTCGAGACCGACGTACCGGAGCAGCGCCTGCATCGCGTCACCCTCGAGGGCCCCTGCGAGATCACACTCGATGCATTTCCGGACAAGCGCTACCGCGGCAAAGTGACTGAAATCAATCCGCGTGTGAACCGCGCCAAGGCGGCGGTCACGGTCAAGGTGCGCTTCGTGGACGACCCGGTAGGAGTCTTGCCGGACATGGCCGCGCGGGTCAGCTTCCTCACCAAGGAACTCGATGCAGAGGCCATCAAGGCCAAGCCGAAGCTGGTCGTGCCGAGCGCTGCGCTGGTCGAGCGTGCCGGCGGCAAACACGTGTTCGTGGTCGAATCCGGCCGCGTGCACCTGAAACCCGTGACTCTGGGTGAACCCATGGCCAACGGCTTCGTGCTGCTCGGCGGATCGTCCGCCGGTACGAAGATCGTCAGTGAGCCGCCGGCTGATCTCGCGGATGGACAAGCGATCAAAGAGAGAGGCGAACAATGACGGAGATGAGCGTCGATACGGGGGCAGCCGATCGCTCTCGAAAAGTGTCGGACAAGCCGCGCACGGCGATGATCGAAGTTCGGGGTCTGCACAAGACCTACTGGCGCGCCAAGGAACGCCTGGACGTCCTCGGCGGCCTGGATCTGACGATCCTCGAGGGATCGTTCGAAGCGTTGATGGGCCCGTCGGGCTCCGGCAAATCCACGCTGCTGAACCTGATCGCGGGCCTGGACAGGCCGAGTGAAGGGACGATTCGCGTGGCCGGGGTGGATCTCGGTTCGCTCGGCGAGGGGGCGCGCGCCAAATGGCGCGCTCAGAACGTGGGATTCATCTTCCAGACGTACAACTTGATGCCGGTACTGACCGCGCTCGAGAACGTCGAGCTACCGCTGCTGCTCACGAACTTGTCGGCCGCGGACCGCAAGAAGCGCGCGCAAATTGCGCTGCGCGTCGTCGGCTTGGAGGATCGCGCGGACCACCGGCCGCGGCAGTTGTCCGGCGGACAGGAACAGCGTGTGGCCATCGCCCGCGCGATCGTCACCGATCCCAAGCTGATCGTCGCCGACGAGCCCACCGGCGATCTGGATCGCGACAACGCCGAAGAGATTTTGAAGCTGCTCGAGCGCCTGAACACCGAGTTCGGCAAGACCATCGTCATGGTCACCCACGATCCGGCTGCAGCCAAGCGCGCGAGTGTCACGCATCATCTCGACAAAGGAGCGATCCGGTCATGAGGTTGAGCGCGCTCGGCGTACGCAACGTCCTGCGCAATCGCGCCCGCACGGTGCTCACCATCCTGGGCGTCGCAGTGGCGATCGTCGCATTCATGGCGCTCCGAACCGTGCTCACCTCCTGGACGGAGGCCGTCAACCACGCCGCCAAGGACCGTATCGCCACGCGTCACAAGATCACGTTCGTGATGACCTTGCCCAAGCGCTACGTGGATGACGTGCGCAGCACTCCGGGCGTGGTCAAAGCTACGTTCTCGAACTGGTTCGGCGGGCAGAATCCCAAAAACGAGAACGAGTTCTTCGCCACCATCGCCGTCGAGCCGCAGTCGTTCCTGGAAGTGTTCGATGAAATCCAGGTGCCGGCCGATCAGCGTGAGAGTTGGCTGCAGAATCGCCGTGGTGCCGTGGTGGGAGACGTGCTCGCCAAGAAATTCGGCTGGAAAGTCGGCGATCGCGTCACGCTGAAGGGCACGATTTATCCCGGCAACTGGGAGTTCGACATTTCCGGGATCTACACGGCCACGCGCCGCTCCGTCGATCGTTCGACCTTCTGGTTTCACTGGGATTATCTGAACGAGTCTGTCGACGCGCGGTCCAAGGATCAAATCGGCTGGATCGCCGCTCGCATCGACAAGCCGGAGGCCGCTGCCCAAATCGCCAAGCGTATCGACACGCACTTCGACGAGAAGGACATCCAGACGCTCAGCATGAGCGAGCGCGCGCTCAATACGTCCTTCTTGGGTATGTTCACCACCGTGCTCAAGGCCATGGACGTCGTGTCGATCGTGATCCTATTGATCATGATGCTGATCCTCGGCAACACCATCGCGATGGGGGTCCGCGAGCGCACCAACGAGTACGGCGTGCTCCGCGCCATCGGCTTTCTGCCCAAGCACATCGCGCTGTTCGTGGTGGGTGAGGCCATCACCATCGGTGCGCTCGGCGGGCTGGTCGGCATCTTGCTGTCGTATCCACTCGTGGAGAACGGCATCGGCCGCTGGCTCGAAGAGAACATGGGCGGATTCTTCCCGTATTTCCGCATCGCGGACGGCACCACCGTGGCCGCCGCGCTGCTCTCTCTCGGCCTTGGAGCGCTGGCTGCGGCGATCCCCGCTTACCGCGCTTCCAAGCTCGACGTGATCGATGCGCTCCGCCGCATCGGTTGAGGCTCTACGCGTGTTCGTCCAAGTCTCGCTGGGTGAGGTTTCATGATCCCGATCAGCTACAACGTGCGCAGCTTGTTCGTCCGCAAGGCCACTACGATTGCCACCGCGCTCGGCATCGCGCTCGTGGTCTTCGTGCTCGCTTCCTCGCTGATGTTGTCGGCCGGAATCGAACGCACCATGGGCCGTTCCGGCTCGCCTTCCAACGCCATCGTGTTGCGCAAAGGCTCGGACGCCGAGCTCTCGAGCAACTTCGAGAGCCGGCTGGTGAGCCTGATCCTGGCTGCCCCCGGGGTGAAAAAGGACGAAACGGGCGCGCCACTCGGCGCCGGTGAAGTCATGGTCGTCGTGGCGCTCGAGAAGATCGGCGACGAGCCGGGCCGAGTCTCCAACGTTCAGGTGCGCGGCGTCACGGACAACGTGCTCAAGGTACGGCCCGAGGCGCGGGTCATCGTCGGCCGCGCGCCAAAACCGGGCAGCGACGAAGCCATGATCGGCAAGAGCATTCGCGGTCGCTTCGCCGGCGTGGATCTGGATTCGTCCTTCGAGCTGAAGAAGAACCGGCGGGTCAAGGTGGTCGGCGTCTTCGAGGCGCAGGGTTCGTCGTCCGAGTCCGAGATCTGGACCGACATCGATACGCTGCGCAATTCACTGGGCCGAGAAGGCCTGGTCTCGTCGGTCACGGCGCGGCTCGAGTCCGACAGCAAGGCTACGTTCGACGCGTTTTCCGCCACCGTGCAGAACGACAAACAGCTCGGCCTGGAAGCGCTGCGCCAGAGCACGTATTTCGAGAAGTCGTCGGAGAACACGGCGGTGTTCATCTCGGCGTTGGGTATCAGCATCACCGTGATCTTTTCACTCGGCGCGATCATCGGCGCCGTGATCACGATGTACGCCGCCGTGGCTCAGCGCCAGCGAGAGATCGGCACCTTGCGGGCGCTCGGTTTCTCGCGCTTGACGATTCTCTCGTCTTTCCTGCTCGAGTCCGTGGTGCTGGCGCTGGTGGGCGGTGTCGTGGGCGGTCTTGCCGCGCTGTGCATGAGCTTCGTGCGCTTCTCGATGATGAACTTCGCGACCTGGTCGGAGATCGTGTTCAGCTTCGAGCCCACGGTGCCCATCATCGTCACGTCGATCGTGGTGGGCGCCGTGATGGGGGTATTGGGTGGCGTGTTTCCGGCGGTCCGGGCTGCTCGCGTTTCCCCGATCGACGCCATGCGCGCATGATCCACGAACCGGCGGATACGGACAGCGCAGCCGGCGTGCGCTCGAGAGCGGAGCAACCGGCGTGGCGACGCTTTCTCAAAGCGCCGCTGCGCGTCTGGATCTCCCGGCTATTTCCGTACGTGTTCGCCGCGGGGGTGCTCTCGTTTTTGGCTCGGCGTTACTCCGTCGAGGCCATTTACGCGGAGATGGCGCGCGGCAACAGCCTGCCGCTCGTACCGATCGCCATCGCGACGTTCGCGTTTTCGCTGCTGTTCGTCGCGGCTGCGGATTCGATTGTGTTAGCCGGGCTCTTGCGTCCGGAACAAGTGCCCGGCTACTTCGCCGTGATTCGCGGCAAGGCCGCGACCGTGCTGCTCCACATCGTGCACTATGCGCTCGGGCAGGGAGCGTACGCGACGTGGCTGGCGCGCAAGACCGGGCTGCGTCTGATCGAAGTGAGCGGACTGCTTCTGTACATCGTGCTCGCCGAGTTGTGCTCCGTGTGCTTGTACGCCGTAGGTGTGATCGCGCTCGGTCGTCCGGCGGTGCCTCCGGCCGTGCCCGTGTTCGCGGCAGTCACGGGCTTCGGGCTGGTGGCGTTGATCTTGATCCTGCCGTTCGCGAAGCCCCTGCTCGAGCGATTCCCCCTGCTGCACCCCTGGACGCGCGGCAGCCGCGCACGCGGCTTGCTTCATTTGACGGTGCGCCTGCTGCAGCACACCACCACCACCGTCGGGACCTGGATCGCGGCTCAAGCCTTCGGGCTCGAGATCCCGTTCTGGGTGATGCTGTCGCATGTCCCGATCATTCTGATCGTGTCGTCGTTGCCCGTGAACGTCGCGGGTTTCGGGGCGGTGCAGGGGGTGTGGCTGCTCTTGACCCCCTGGGCCCCGGCCGAGCGCATCCTGGCCTTCTCCGTGATGTGGCAGCTGGTGAGCTGCCTCGCGCTGATCGTTCGCGGGACCCCCTTCGTGCGGGCGGCGCTGGCCGATATTCGTGAAGG
>DATHEN010000912.1:0-18370 GCA_035318565.1 Polyangiaceae bacterium | reverse complement strand
GGCAGAAGCGTCTTTTTGCGCCCGGTGAGGACGCCTGCCTCCACGAGGTCGATGACGCTGTCCGAAAGCATCTCGGTGTGCATGCCGAGGTCGCGCCGGTTCCGCAGGTTCTCGACCACGGCGTGCGGAATGCGGCCGATGCCGGTTTGAATGGTAGCGCCGTCCGGGATCAGGCTCGCCACGTTGCGGCCGATTTCAGCGTAGATTTCGCTGGCAGGCTCCGCCACGAGCTCGGGCAGCGGCTGCTCCACGGGAACCAGCGAGGCGATACGGCTCACGTGCACGAACGACTGCCCGAGCGTGCGCGGCATGTTCGGGTTCACTTCCGCGATGATGAGCTCGGCGTTCTCGACGGCCGCGCGCACGATGTCCACGGACACTCCCAGGCTCACGTATCCGTGACGATCGGGCGGACTCACCTGCATCAGCACGGTATCGATCCGGACACGCCGCGAACGGATCAGCTCGGGAATCTCCGACAGGAACACGGGCATGAAGTCCGCGCGCCCTTCGTGCACCGCAGCGCGCACGTTCGGACCGATGAAGAACGCCGTATGTCGAAAGCGGCTCTCGAGCCCGGCCTTGACGTACGGAGCGGGACCGAGCGTGAGCAAGTGGACGATCTCGTTGTCCGCGCACTGGTCACCGCTGGCCACGAGCGCCTCGACGAGCGTGCTCGGCTCGGCGGCTCCCGATCCGATGAGGATGCGCTCACCGGCGCTGATGCGCCGGATGGCATGTTCCGCGCTTTCTACCTTGCTCGCGTAGCGAGCCCGCCAGTCACCCTCCACTCGAAACCCTCCGGCAAAATCAGACCGCCGCCCCGGCGCTCCGCGCTCTCACGAAGCGCTTCAGGACGACACGCAGCTTGCGCACGACTCTTGCAAAAGTCCACGCAGTGGCGAAAAACGTCCCGGCCGAACCGGATCGGCGTCAGGTTCACGAGAGTGGGCGCGCTCCGGGGCGTCTCTCGGATATCCTGACGGCCGGGCCTCGCAAAGTCTGCGGAAAGCCCCCCAGCCCGGCAATCTTTCGTCTTCGGGCCAAGCCTACTCTTGGAGGAAAACGCCCATGCAAGCGATCCAACGCATCCTGTGCCCCACGGACTTTTCCGAGTGCGCGCTCGTTGCTCTCGAGCAAGCCTGGGAGCTGGCTCGCTCCTTCGGTGCCACGCTCGACGTGCTGTACGTCTATCATAACCCGCCGTTCATCGCGCCGGAGATCACGGTGGGCTACGCGAGCACCGCCATGGGTCAGACGCTGGCGGAGCTGATGCGCAACGAAGCGGAAGCAGGCATGCAGGAGTTCGGCGCCAAAGCTGCCGAAAAGGGCATCACGTTGAGCGCGCAGCGAGTCGTTTACGGCGATGCGGCCAACACGATTCTGGATGTCGCCAAGAACGGCAACTACGATCTGATCGCCATGGGCACGCACGGCCGCACCGGCTTGTCGCACGTCTTGCTGGGCAGCGTAGCCGAGCGAGTGTTGCGGCGTTCAGAGCGGCCGGTACTGACCGTGAGGCACACGACAGAAGCCGCCAAACACTGAAACCCGAAGCCACTCGCGACGGCAACGAGGTCAGCGTGCGCCCAATTCAGTACGAGCTCCAGGAGTGCCATGCGCCGGCGCTGGCATGCGCCAGTGCTCCCCCCGAGGACGAAGGTCGCTGACCTTCGAGCACTGTGTCCATCCGGGCTCGAGATCTCGTCGCTGGCTACGGTACTCACGTGGTGGTGGATCATATCGACCTCACGATCGACGGCGGTGAGCTGTTCGTTTTGCTGGGACCGAGCGGTTGCGGCAAGACCACCCTGCTGCGCGCGATTGCCGGTTTCAGCCCGGTTCAGGCTGGCAGCATTCACATCGCAGAAAAGGACGTGACAGCGCTCCCTCCGAATCGTCGCGACAGCGGCATGGTCTTTCAGAGCTTTGCGCTCTGGCCGCATTTGCGCGTGGCAGAAAACGTCGCCTTCGGCCTGCAGGAACGCCGCGTGGCCAAAGGCGAGATCCGTGAGCGGGTCGAGCGCGCCCTCAGCGACGTGAATCTTTCGGGCTACGGCACACGTCGAGTGGACGAGCTCTCCGGTGGAGAGCAACAACGCGTGGCACTGGCGCGTGCGCTCGTCGTACGGCCGCGCTGTTTGCTCCTCGATGAACCCCTCTCCAACCTGGACGCACATTTGCGCCGCTCGATGCGCGAGGAGATCCGGCGCATCTGCAAGGAATTCGGCCTGACCACGCTCTACGTCACTCACGACCAGAAAGAAGCACTGGCCATCGCCGATCGCGTCGCAGTGATGCAGCGCGGGCGCATCCTGCAGATCGGCACGCCCGAACAGATCTATCGCCGTCCCACTTCGCGCGCCGTCGCCGCTTTCGTGGGCGAGACCAATTTCCTGCCCGGACGGATCAGCGAGCGCACGGAGGAACGTGTTCAGGTCGAATGCAGCGCTGGACGTCTGACGAGCAAAACCGGGTCGGCGTTCAGCGTGGGAGACGCGGTGCTGCTCTCGATCCGGCCCGAGTGCTTTCGCTTCGTGCAGAGCGCGCACTCGGACACACTGCACGGTGAGCTGGTGTCCAGCACTTATCTCGGCGACACAGCCGCGCACAGGGTGCGGATCGGTGAGATCGAGATCAACGTGCACGAGCTGAATCCGACGGCACCAGGCCGCCCAGCGGGCGAAGCGTGCTCGCTCCAAGTCGCCCCCGACGACGTCGTGCTGCTGCCATCCGGTCATGAGACGTAGTCTCGTCCCCCTCGCCATCCTGCTCGCGACGCTCGCCGTCCCGCTCGCATTGCGCCCGCGGCGCGCCGAACCGATCGCGGCGCAGGAGACCCTGGTGATCCTGTCGCCGCACAACGAAGTGATCCGCTTCGAGTTCGAGCGCGGATTTCAGAAGCACATGCGCGCGCGCAGACGCCAGGTGCGCATCGATTGGCGCTTGCCGGGCGGCACGAGCGAGGTGAGCCGCTTCCTCGCATCGGAGTATCTGGCTTCGTTCGAACGGTACTGGACGAACGAGCTCGGTCGCCCCTGGAGCGCGGGCGTGGCCCGCGGCTTCGCCGATCCGCACGAACCGAGTGCTGCGCGCGAGGCGTTTCTGCGCTCGAACGTGGGCTGCGGCATCGATCTGCTATTCGGGGGGGGCAGCATCGAATTCATCAAACACGCAGCCGCAGGCGTGCTCGTCGACTCCGGGTTGGTCCGCCAGCACCCGGACCTCTTCGGGCCGCAGGGCATCCCGCAAACGTTCGCTGGTGAGCCCTATTGGGACGCAGCGGGTCGTTGGCTCGGCACGTGCCTGTCCGGATACGGGATCTGCTTCAATCGGGACGTGCTCCGCCGCATCGGCCAGCGCTCGGCCCCGGCATCCTGGCCGGCGCTCGCAGAGCCGGCTCTATTCGGTCAACTGGCGCTGACGGATCCGACCAGGAGCGGAGCGGGCGTCAAGACGTTCGAGATGCTGATCCAGCAGCAAATGACCGAAGCGCTGGGCTCAGCAGCCAGCGGGCCCAACGCCGCGGACGTCGAACGGCGCGCGGTCGAGCAAGGCTGGACGCGCAGCCTGCGCCTGATCCGACGCATCGGCGCCAATGCGCGTTACTTCAGTGATGCGCACGGCAAGATCGTGCTCGACATCGCGCAAGGAGACGCCGCGGCGGGCATGTGCATCGATTTCTTCGCTCGCTTTCAGAGCGATGTCGTCGAGCAACAGAGCGGTCAGCGCCGCTTGGATTTCGTGTTGCCACGCGGAGGCACGTCGTTCGGCGCGGACCCGATTGCGCTGCTGCGCGGTGCGCCCCACCGCGAGCTCGGCATCGAGTTCATGCGCTTCGTGGTCTCCGATGCCGGGCAGAAAATCTGGTCCTTCCAGCGCGGAACGCCGGGGGGGCCCGAGCGTTTCAGTTTGCGCCGGCTGCCCATCTCGCCGCGCCTGTACGCGCCCGAGCACGACGCATTTCGTTCCGATCCGAAGGAGCACCCGTACAGCGCCCAGGGGTTGGCCTACCGCGAAGCATGGACGGGCAGCTTGTTCTCGAGCATCGCGCTCGTGGTGCGCGTGATGTGCATCGACTCGGCGGACGAGCTGCGCGAAGCATTCGCGGCGCTTCAGCGCGCCGGTTTTCCACCTCGAGCGACGGCGGCGTTCGATGACGTGTCGCTGCTCGATTACGCAGCCGTCACGGGCCCGATCCGTCGCGCGCTTCGGGCCAGTGATCCGCTCGAGCAAACCCAGCTCTCGAACCGGCTGATACGAGAGCAGCGCGCGCAATACCGGCGCGTCGTCGAGCTCGCGAAAGCGGGGCGCTGATGCAGAGTCGCGCCTTCAATGCGCTCGTGATCGCCCTGCTCGCAGCGCTGCTCGGTGTGTTCCTGGTCCTGCCGCTGCTCGAGAGCGTGCGCGGCGCGGTGATCGACCGCGACGGCAACTGGACGGCCGGTTACCTGCTGAGCGTCTTTTCCAATCCCATCTACATGGAGGGCCTGTGGAACGCGCTCGGGATCGCCTTCTTCAGCACCGCGCTGGCCGCGCTGGCCGGCATCCTGCTCGCGGTGGTGCTCGATCGCTACGATTTTCCCGGCAAGCGCTTGCTGTCGGTGCTGCTGCCGTTTCCACTGATCGTTCCGCCCTTCGTGGGCGCCGTGGGCATCAAGCAGCTGCTCGGCCAAAGCGGCGCGCTGAACGCGTTCTTGATTAAGCTCGGCGTCGTCGATTCTTCGGCTCCGATCGACTGGCTCCGCGATGGCCGTTTCGCCGCCGTCGTGCTGCTCACCGCGCTGCACCTCTATCCCATCGTCTACTTCAATGTCAGCGCGGCTCTGGCCAGCTTCAACATAGACCTCGAGGAAGCCGCCCAAAGCCTCGGCGCCAGCCGCTTGCGCGCGTTTCGCAAGATCACGCTGCCCACGATCGGACCGAGCGTGCTGGCTTCTACCTCGATCGTGTTCATCTGGGCGCTCACCGAGCTCGGCGTGCCCCTGATGTGCGACTACACGCGGGTCACCTCGGTCCAGATTTTCTCCGGTCTGAAGGACATCTCGCAAAATCCGAGCGTATACGGCTTGGTGGTCGTGCTGCTCGGCACCGTGCTCACGCTGTACGGGCTATCGGCGCTGCTCGCATTCGGCAAGACCACGCCGCTTGCCACGAAGGGCGTGCGCTTACGCCGGCCCGAGCGCTTGTCCAGCGGCCGGGCACTCTTACTCAGCGCCGCGGTTGGCGGCTTCTTGCTGCTCGCAGCAGCGCCGAACGCGGGAGTCCTGCTCGTGGCGGTAGCCGGCGATTGGTACGGCACCGTGCTGCCCTCGAGCTACACCCTGCAGCATTTTCGCGCCGCGCTCGGCCACGACTTGGTCGTGCCGTCGATCCTCAACAGCCTGCGCTACGTCCTTTTGTCGACCACGTGCGATCTACTGTTGGGCACCGCCATCGCCTGGGTCCTCGTCCGCGCTCGCGGAACGGCGGTTCGCGTGCTCGACTTGGCCGTGATGCTCCCGCTGGCAGTACCCGGTCTGGTGATGGCATTTGGCTACTTGGCCGTGTCACGCGAAGGCCGGCCACTGGCGGCGCTGAACCCCGTCGCTGATCCCACGGTACTGCTCGTCGTTGCCTACTCGATCCGGCGCCTGCCGTTCGTGGTGCGCTCGGCGGCCGCCGGTCTCACGCAAGTGAGCACCGCGCTCGAGGAAGCGGCGCAGAACCTCGGCGCCGGTCGGCTGAAAACCTTCTGGCGCGTCACCTTGCCGTTGTTCGCTCCGCACCTCTTGGCGGGCGGCGTATTCGCCTTCGCGCTCTCGTTGCTCGAAGTCTCGGACTCCTTGATCTTGGCGCAACGTCAGGCCACCTTCCCGATCACGAAGGCGATTTTCGAGCTCTTCCAGATGCTCGGGAACGGCCGTCAGGTGGCGGCTGCGCTCGGCGTTTGGGCGATGGTTTTCTTGGCAAGCGCCATCGCGCTCACGCGCGCCTTGTTGGGGCGCGGCCTGGGCACGATTTTTCGGCTTTGACAGTAGTGATCTAAGCGCCGAGCCGCGCCTGAGCTTGCGCGAGCGCGGCCTCGTCCTTGCCGCCGGTCGCCACGATGTCCGGATTCTCCGCGCGCTCGTACGGCGCGCTCACTCCCGGCACGTCGTCGACGCGCCCGGCGCGGGCTGCGGCGTACAACCCCTTCGAATCCCGGCGCTCACATTCCTCGAGCGCGGTCGACACCTCCACTTCGAGGTAGCGCGGCGCCCGTTGTCGCGCGCGCTCGCGGTAGGTATTCAGACCCGCCGTGGCCGCCACCAGCACGACCAAGTCTTGTCCGGCGAGCAACACGGCGAGATCCACGAGCGTGTCGTAGAAATCGGCACGAGCTTCGGGGCCGTAGCCCGGCGTTGGGTGCAGCGCTTTTCGCACTTCATCGCCGTCGAGCACGCAATGTGGAACGGCGCTTTGGCGGAGCCGCTCGCTCAACTTGCGAGCAAAGGTGGATTTTCCGCTCGAAGGCAGTCCGCTGATCCAGACCACGCATGCGGCCCCCAGCGCGCTCACGTGAACACTTCCTCGGCGAGCTCGGGCGCAAAGCGTTCAGCATCGAGCGTGCGCTCCACGAACGTCAGCAGGCGATCTCGAGCTCGAGCGCTGACGGAGGCGTACCAAACCGGGTTGGCGAGCACCAGCCCGCGCCAAGCGAGAAAAGGCGCGACGCAGGCTCGAAGCTCCGGGTCGTGCGCCTCGGCCTCGTAGCTCGTCCAGAACTCGTACCACAGAGCCTTGAAAGCGTTCGCCCACGCGTCCGCACGGTCGAGCGCGAAAAAAATGTAGTTGATGGCCAGACAGGCCACGTCATCCGCTGGATCGCCGACCGAGCCGCGGCTCGTGTCCAGCAGCGTCAGCGCGCCGCGCTCGTCGTACACGATGTTGAACGGGTGAAAATCTCCGTGCGTGCGCCGCAAACGACGCGTTCGATCCTTGAGCCGCCAGCGCCACTCGAGGCAACGCTCCTCGATGCCTCGCAAGCGCGCGGGCGAGGCTTCGGATACGTTCGCCGGGTAGCCATCGATGATGCCGAAGATCCCTTCCCCACTGCCGAGCAGATCACGAATCGCTCGCCGGTAGGCAATGTCTCCGCTGAGCGGCGTCTGGTGCAAGTTCGCCAGGTAACGCGCCAAACCCAGACAGTGCGAGCGGTCCGTCTCCGATAGAACGCCGCGTTCGCCGAGCGCGCGCAATTCGTCTGCATACACGTGCCCCTCGGCCCATTGCGTGAGCAAATAGAACTCGGACGTGCTGCCGAGCGATACCAGCGCTTTTCCATCGCTCGTGATCGCGCCCACATCGAGAGCCGTCACGTGCTGAGCAATCGAGGCAAAGGTGTCGAAGGCCAGCAACATGGACGCGGCGCGGTCCGCGCGTCGGTCATGACCAAACGCGTTGGTGCTCGCGGTGTGGAGCACCAAGGTCCGTTCGACCCCCTGCTTACGCACACGAATCTTCAGCGGTTCGCCGTAACCTACGGCCTTGCGCGTGGCAGCAGCCTGCCCCGCGTCCGGATTCAGCAGCGTCACTTCGACGACTTCGCTCCCGGGCTCGACTCGCGCCAGCATGCGGGCCAGGTCGCTGCTCGACCACTCGCTCATGGCAGGCAGCAACGCATCGCCCGTGCCGCTCAGCAAGGGACGTGAATAAGAAAGGCAGCAGCCCGGGCGGAGGGGGGGGACGCCTCAGGCTGCTGCCGTGTCCGGGGAGTGTGCAAGGCACGAGCCAGGCCCTCGCGTCCTCGTTCTGAGTACTTACTTGCACTGTCCGGCCCGAAAAATTGCATTCCTGCAATCGCGCACCCGCTTTCGAAACACCTCACTCACGCGCTCGAGCCAGGGCGCGCCCCGCCACTTTCTTGCGTCGCAGCTGGACGAATCGGATAGCGTCGCCCCCGCCCAGCTTGATCACGCTCAGCCAAATAACCGAAAAACAACTGCAATTCCGCGACCGTAGAGGCAGACAACCGCTCTTCGTCGCCGGCTGCGGCTTCAGCGCGATGTCGGTGGTTCCGCTCCTCATGGGTCCACCCTTCACGTTCGCGCGTCTGCTGACGACCGGCATGCTGGCGGCCATCGCCGTGCTGATGCTCGGCAGCGGCCGCGCGCGCCGGCTGTCGATCGTGGTCGATCTCGACTCCGGAACGCTCACACGCGGTACCCGCGTCACTTCGCTCAGTCGGGTCAGTGCGCTGCGGTTGGGCGGCGCGCAGCAAAGTCCCGAGCGCGCTCCGCACATCCCCTATCGAGTGGAGGTTCTGCTCGGCGACGGCCGCCGCGAGTGCCTGCTCGAGCGCGACGAGCCGGCGAGTGTCTTGCAGGACCTCGCGCGCGTGCTCCGCGTCTGGCGGCTGCCCGTGCAGCGCGGCTGGGGTCTGCCGCAGCACGCCCGGCCCTGGCAGCTGGACGACGAAAAAGCTGCGCCCATCCAGAGCGCGCCCGCAATCGACGTCAGCGGCCGCAGCTCGCCTGCGGCGCACGGCGGCGCGCTCGCCACTGCGCTCGGCGGCGGTCTCGTCGCATTCGTCATCACGCTAATCCTGCTCGCGCGCCTGCGCCGAAACGCGCCCGTGGACGCCCTGAGCTTGATCCTGCCGGGCCTCAGCCTGGGTCTCTTGATCCTGCTTTCAACCTATCTCGCGACAGCGCGCCTGCGCGTCTCGACCAACGACGGCCTCGTCGTCGAACGCCGCGCCTTCGGCTTGCCCTGGACTCGCTTCAGTGTACCGGCCCCCGCGCTGCTCGGAGTCTTCGCCGTGGCAGCCGACCCCGATCCGGAATCGCCGTCTCATTTGCTCGTGCAGACCCGCCAGGGCCCGTTCGCCTTTCGCTGCACCCGAGAGCTAGCGCAAGCAGTAGTGGACGCCCTGCATCCGCGCGCTACTCCCCCGCCCTGACCGTCCCCGGCAAACAAACTCGCTCCACCCGAATCGGCGCCCCCCTCCGCGGTAGCACGTCAATCCGCAGCGTCTCGTCCCGACGGCACGTCCAATCCCCCACGTAAGGCGATTGCCCGATTTGTACCCCGTTCACCCGAACCTCCGAACGCTCGGGCCCGAGCGTGATCACCAGCGCTACCCGCAGCACTTCACCGAGTGTGCGCGGCTCGCGCGCGGCACTGGGTGGTGGGGCTGGCTCTGCCTGCTCGCTCGCCGGCGGGGGCGGCTCAGGCACTTCGGATGCGGGCGTAAGCGTGGTGCGGCTCGGCGCGGGCGGTTCGGATGGTTCGGGACGCGCGAGGCGATCCTCCGCCGCAACCCACGCCAAACGTCCTGCCACGATACAAACGAGGAGCGCCGCCAACCACTCGGCAGCGCGCGCCGCGCGCGCCAGCGCGGAGCCTTTCATCCCGCCACCCGCAGCACTTCGGTGAGCGACGTATCGCCGCTGCGCGCGCGCTCGAGCCCGTCACGGAGCAACGGTACCATACCTTGTTGCGCCGCCAGGGCGTTCAAATCGCTCGTGGCGCGTCGTTCGTTGATGGCCTGCCGGAGCGGCGCGTTCATCACCAAGAGCTCGGCGAGCGGCGAACGCCCCACGAAGCCCT
Source organism: Polyangiaceae bacterium (assembly GCA_035318565.1). GTDB lineage: Bacteria > Myxococcota_A > Polyangia > Polyangiales > Polyangiaceae > DATDJP01. The sequence goes on along the minus strand of DATHEN010000912.1, from coordinate 8,797 downwards.
GTCCTTCACAAGCGGCACAGCCGACCGCCTCGTAGTACTGACCTTCCGGGATTTCGAAGCCGTGGCGCGCGAAGCGGTCGCGGTGAATGGGCTCGGGCAGCGTGGGGCGCCGGCACGCGGTGCACAGCGTGCGCACCAGGCGCTGAGACAGGGAACCGAGCGTGCCGCTCGCCAGGATGAATGGCTCGATGCCCAGGTCGATCAAGCGCGCGAACGGCCCCGCTGCGCTCTCCCCGTGCACCGTGGTCAGGATCAGATGACCGGTGAGCGCGGCCTGCATCGCGATCTCCGCGGTTTCGCGGTCTCGGATTTCGCCGATCATCAGCACGTTCGGGTCCTGCCGGAGCACGCTGCGCAGGACGCTGGCGAAGGTCATGCCGGCGCGCAGATGCATCTGCGTTTGCGTGGCGAACGGCAGCTCGAGCTCGATGGGATCTTCGAGCGTCACGAGCGTGGTGGTGCGGCCACGCGCCGCGGCGATGTGCTTGAGGGAGGCGTACAGCGTCGTCGTTTTGCCGCTTCCCACCGAGCCGGTTACGAACAAGAGGCCCTGCGGCCGCGCGAGCAGGTCGCACAGATCGTTCAGAACGGCAGGCGGAAACCCGAGCGCGCCGAGCTCCGGCACCGTTCGTCCACCGCGCACGAGCCGCAGCACCAACCGCTCCCCGAGCTCGGTCGGCAAGGTCGACACGCGCGCTTCGATGCTGTCGCCATCGAGCTCGCGCACCATGCGCCCATCCTGGGGCACGCCCCGCACGTAGGTGTCCAGGCGGGCGAGCACCTTGACGCGCGTCGCCACCTGCGCGGCGAGCTCACGCGGCAGCTCGGCGACGTCGTGCAACGAGCCATGCACGCGATACGTCAACTTCAGCGCGTCCGGCCCCGGAGATACATGAACATCACTGGCCGCCACCGATACCGCTCCGCGCAGGAGCTCGTCCAGGGCGGCGATGATGTCCGGCTCTGGACCTGCCGTGCAGCTCTGCAGGCGCCGCTGAACCTGCGCCAGCGCCTGGCGCACATTGCCCCGATCGAGCGCGCCGGGGCTGACCCGCTTGCCGACGGCCTTGATGCCGCGGAGCGCCAGCACCAGGCGCAAAGCAGCCGTCACCCCGACAGCCCCCGCACAGGCGTAGAGCAGTACGCGCCACGGCGCCGCCGCGAACGCCACTTCGAACAGCGCGGTCAGGCGTGCTGCGAAGCCGGCGCCGGGCGTCGGCGCGCCGGTGATGGCCGCGGCGAGCACCGCCAATCCACAGAGCGCGGCGAGCACCAGCAACTTCCCCGGCGACACGCTAGAAAACCCCGCTCGTCCGCACACCCTCACTCACGATTTCCAAGAGTAGCCGCGAAGCGAGCCGTTTCACCAGCGAATGATTGGCCCGATCGGGAAGACTGCGTTAGTGCGAGCGACGTGCGAACGTCTCTGTTTCTGGTCCTATCGGCGGCGCTTGGCGCCTCGGCTTGTCGAAAATCGGAAGCGCCCGCCCCGGCCGCACGCGGCCCAGCCAGCGCCGCCCAGCAAAGCGCGCCCAGCGCAGCGGCAGCAGCGCCCGACGCGAATACAGCAGCTGCACCCGCGAAAAAGGCAGGGCCGCCCGAGCAGCCCATGAACGTCATGCTGCTGCTCGTGGACAGCATGCGCGCCGATATGCCCTGGGCCGGCTACGAGCGCGACATCGCTCCGAACCTGACGGCGCTCGAAAAGCAGAGCGTCAGCTACACGCGGGGTTACTCGCTATCGAGTTACACGGCCAAGAGCGTGGCCGGCCTTTTGACCGGCAAGTACCCTTCGAGCCTGCTGCGCAACGGCGTGTTCTTCACGCGCTACCCCGAGGCGAACCTGTTTTTTCCCGAGCTCATACAGAAGTCGGGCGCCTACACGCTCAGCACCCACGGTCACATGTACATGCGCGGGCAGAACGGCCTCGAGCAGGGCTTCGAGGACTGGCGCGTGGTCCCGGGGATCACCTTCGACGCCCAGACCGACAACCACGTAACCAGCGAGAAGATGACGCCGCTCATCATCGAGCAACTGGCCAAAGTGCCGAGCGGAAAGCCGTTCTTCCTGTACGCGCACTACATGGACCCGCACGATCAGTACATCAAGCACAAGGACTCGCCCGACTTCGGCAGCAAGATCCGCGACAAGTACGACTCCGAAATGTTCTACACCGATCTTTGGATCGGCAAGCTGCTCGATCACTGCAAAGCCCAGCCCTGGTGGAACAACACGCTGGTCATCGTCAGCGCGGATCACGGCGAGGCCTTCGGCGAGCACAGCATGTACCGGCATGCCTTCGAGCTCTGGAACATGCTCACGCACGTGCCGCTGTTCTTCCGAGTGCCGGGCGCCGAGCCGCGCCGCATCGACACCCCGCGCAGCCACATTGACATCGCACCCACCGTCGTCGAGCTCATGAAGGCCACCGGCGAGAACGACTTCGCCGGTAAGAGCCTGGTGCCCGAATTCTACGGCGCAGCGGCCCAGCCGCGCCCCGTACTGCTGGATTTGCCCGAGGACAGCAACAATCCCGAGCGGCGCGCGCTGATCGATGGCGACTTCAAGCTGCTCGTGTTCGGCAACGATTGGCGCTTCGAGCTCTACAACCTCAAGACCGATCCGGACGAGAAGCAAAACCTTGCCAAGACGGACGCGGGCAAGCTCGAAGAGATGAAGGCGCTCTACGAGAAGACGTGGGGCGAAGTGAAACGAGTCAAGCCCTACGGCGGCAACAAGCTGAGCGGCGGCGGCACCGCGAACGGACCGAGCAAGTAACGGAACTCGGTCCGTCAGCTCGTCATTTCAGGACCGAATTTGCGTCGCGCTCGAGCTGTTCGGCCGAGCTCTTGAGGAGCTGCGCATACCAGCGCGTGTATTCGGTCTTGGCGATGTAGCCGGCGTTGCTCTTGTCGTCCGGAATCTTGATCAGCTCCAGGAAGCCGACGGACTTGCTGCCGTTGAAGTACTCGATCTTCAGCACGTGATACTGCGGCAGCACCGGCACGCCGACCTGCTCGAAGTACTGCGTGGCGGTCAGACGTTCCACCTTGCTCATCCAGTTGCCGGCGGTTTCGTCGAGCTTGTCGGGAGTCTTGGCGTCGGCCCAACCGGACTTCTTGTCGACCTTGCGGGCGAGCTCGCGCGAGCTCTTGGCGCGGGTGATCACGACGCGAGTGACCTCGTCCGGCTCGAAGTCGTGCAGTTCACGCTCGAGCAAGCGTGAATCGGCAAACATGACGCTGCGCACGAAATCGCCGGAGACGGCGTACGCCTCACCCGTTTCGGGGTTCTGCGCGTAGCGATCGCTTCCGCCCGGAGTCAGGCCGCCGATGGTCAGGCTGCGCGTCTTGTCGTTGAAGGCGACGCGCAGCGTACCCTCGGGCTTGTCGAGCCCGAATTCGACCAACTGGGGCTTGGGTACTTTGCCCAACGCGCGCATGGCCATCAGCGGGGCGATCGACTCCGCGAGCTTCTCGGCTTCCTTGATCGACACGAAATGCGTCGTCTCACGCTTCTGGCCGGGCTTCGCGGCTCCGCCGTCTGCACCCATCGCGCTCGAGAGCGGCGCGCCGGCATCGCCCATGCCCGGCACCGGCTGTTGGCTGAGCTTTTCGATCGAACCGACATACCAGCGACCGTGCGAATCCTTGCGACCTTCCAAGTTGACGCGGCTGGTGGGGCTTTCGAATGTCACGCTCTTCAGCTCGCTCGGGTTGCCGCCCCAGACCTCCACTTGCTCGGCGGCGCCGACCGGCGTCTCCCCGCGCGTGAGCACACGCACGGCCAACGCGCCTGCCACTCCGAGCAGCGCTACGTGCAGAATCAATCCCTGGCCCGATTTCACGACCGACCTCCGCGCGGGCGCTTGCGACGCGACCGCCTGCTGTAAAGGACTCCGAGACCCATCACCAGGGCCGGTGCCCCAAAGATGGTGCTGTAGAACCACAGCTGGTCTTTCTCCTTGGTGTGTTCGATGGCGCGGTCCTCTTCCGTGGTCTGCTCGCCGGCGAAGCTCTCTTCTCCACCGAGCCAGCGGATGGCATCGACGAACAGCACCTGGTTGGCCACGACGTTCGCGAACACCACGTCACTGAACACGTCCGCATCGCCCACCACGAAGGCACGCATCTCTTCCGGTACGGGCTTGGGCCCGCCATCCTTGGGCTTCTTGCCCTTGTCTTTGGGCGCGGGGTCGGGCGGCTTTGCCGCCGCGCCCGTCTTGCGGGGCATCGTCACGGCAGCGGCCATGTTGTAGGTCGTCCGCGACTCTTCCGGCTCGTTCTTGAAGTTCCCGTTCGTGTCCGGGAACGTGCTCGAACGGCTGCGAATCGTGAAGTCCACCTTGCCGGGCATGCCCTGCTTGGCTTCCAGCGCTCCGCCACCGAAAGAAACGATCGCCGCGCGGCTCGAGTTGCGGCTCAGCGTGGACACCGATGCGTGCGAGCTGAACGAGTTCGTGAGCAAGAGCGTGTGATCCGATTCATTGAAACGGCGCCGCAAGTGGTCGAAGTCGTTGGCCAGGACGCCAGGAACACGCGTCAGGCCCACGATGTCGGCCAGCGCATCGAGCGTGGCTTCGACGCGACCCTTGCCGTTGCCGTTGCCGTCGAGGTGCGACAGTCTGCTCAGCCCCGGCTCGGGCGGCGCAGCGCCCGCGTCTCCGCGAGCGGCCAGCGCGCCGTGGGGTGAACCGGGCCGAGCGCCTGCGTCTGCCCCTCCAGCGAGCTTGCGCGGCGCGCCCGCGTCCGCAAGCGCGCCACCCAACTTGGCGCTCGCGGGCTTTGCCGACGGGCCGCCGGCTGCGGCGCCCTCGCCCGCCGCGTTGACGACGTCTTCGGACGCCAGATCCTTGTCGGAGAGGGCATCCGGATCGAGCGCGAGCAGCAGGTGACCGCCGCGATCGGCATAGCGCTGCAGCGACTGAATCTCCTCGGGGGCAAACGGCTCGGAAGGACCGAGCACCAGCACGACTTCCGCGTCGTCCGGCACGTCTTTCCCCAGACCTTGCCCGATACCGAGCTCCTTGATGAGGTAGTTTTGCTTCTGCAAGAGCTGGCGCACAAGGCGCGTCGAACGCCCGGATTCTTCCGCTCCGGTACGCGATTCATTGAGCTCGCCGTGACCGGCCGTCAGATAGGCGATGCGGCGCGAACGCGCCATTTTCAAGAGCTTCTCTTGAAAATCCTGATCCAGCGTCTTCAGTTTCGGACGCGCGTCCTTCATGTCCGTGCCGATCACGAGCGTTTCGCTGGTGTCGCCGCGCTTCAGCACGATCGCGCCGTCTTGCGTCACGTTCAGCTCGCGCGCGAGCTTCGGCACGCGCAGATGATCCTTCACTTCGATCTTCAAGGTGGTGAGGCCGGAGGACAGCTCGCTCAGGTAGCGCTGCACCTCTGTCTTCGCCTCGTTCACCTCGGGAAAGAATGCGATCACGCTGACGGGCTCGCTGAGGCTTTCAGCGATGCGGCGCGTGGATTGACTCGGCTTCGACGTTTTGAAGTAGGAAAAGTCCGCGGTGGAGCCGAGATCGGCAGCTGCGTACACGAACAGTGAGCCGTACACGGCGGCGAGCGCGAGCGTGAGCCCGTTCGCCGCGGCCATACGCACTCGGCGGCCTTCCGGCATCGGGGCGTGGCGCATCGGATACGAGGCCGTTTCGGCGAAAATCATCGGCACGACGCTGACGAGGATCAGAGCGATCCAAATCACCGTCAGGACGCCGTGCACCGTCTCCCGCGTTTCGGGGTTGGCCGGGCTCACACCCAGAACCCCGAGCCCCCAATCGGTGGTCAGCGCGTACACGCCCAGAGCGAGCAGACCCACCACCGAGAGGATGGCGAGCAGGTTCTCGATGCCACGGCGCTCACCGCCTGCGCGGAAGCGCGGGGCAAAGCGCAAGACGGTCGCGCCGAGAACGGCCACCCCGCCGATCACGGTGATCGCAGTTCGGCCATCCCAGGAGGCCAACACTCGCTCACCCAGGTACACGAAGACCAGACCCGCGACGTAGAGCGGCACGAGCCAAGCCGGCGCGGCGCGCGGAACGGGGGCGCTGGGGGCTGCGGGGCGACCCGCATCACTTGTCATCGCCATCGGCGGGCCTCCAGCACTTTGGTTGCGGCGAGCAGGAAAAAGTAGGTGATCATTACGTAATAAACGACTGCATCCAGCTCGAGGATGCCGACCATGAAGGGCCGGTAGTTATCGTGGTGGAGGGCCAGCGCAGAAAGGAACTTGTTGAGCGGTGGATCGACGGCTTTGGCCACGACCCAGAGCAAGAGCAGTGGTCCGAGAATCGCGAGCCCGAGCACGGCGGCGATGACCTGCGAGCGCGAGACGGTGGACGCGAATAGCCCCACGGCAACCGCGGCGCCGCCCAGCAAGAGCAGTCCGAGGTAGCCGACCAGAATGTGGCCGACGCTCACCTTGCCGTTTACGAGGATGAGCAGCGGCATGTAGGCCGTCAGCGCGGTCATGATGAAGATCATGCCGAACGCCGACAGGAACTTGCCGAGCACGATGTCTCGATCCCGAATCGGCGAGGTCGTGAGCAGCGTGAGCGTGCCGGTTTGTCGTTCCTCGGCCACCAGGCGCATAGAGAGCAGCACGGCCGCGGCCATGGTGGTGCCGCTGGCGCCGAAGAAGAACTCCTGCAGCACCTGTGCAGAGAGCAGCTGCTCCGTGAGTCCCTTCGAATAAAAGTAGATGCCGTCGACCAGCAGCGCACCGGCGACGATGCCGGCGCCGAGCGGCGAGCGCAGGTAGGCGTACCACTCGCGCCGGGCGACCAGGAGTGCCGCGCTCATGCTTCACCTCGCGCGGGCGGAGGAGCGCTCTGCGCGGCGGCGACTTGATCGCCCTGCTCGGCGCGGGATTTGGCGGACCGCTTGCGCTTGGCGCGGCGTTCGGCTGCGCCCCCGCCGGTGGTGCGCGAGAGCTCGAGGAATACGCTCTCGAGCTCTCGCTCAGTGCGCGAGAGCCCAATCAGAGCGACGTTCTCTTGAATCAGCGCCTTGCACAGCTCGGGGCGCACTTCATTCTTGGCAACGACCCGGAACGTGGTGACGCCCGCTCCCGGCTCTGAAGGATCCACCGACTCGACCTCCTGAACGTCGCGCACGGCTCGCAGCAGCTCCGTAATCCGCGCGCTCTCGCTGCTCGAGCTGTCCGCGAGGCGAACCGTGACGTCCACACGAACGCCCTGGAGCAGCTGATTCGAGAGCTCCGCTTCGGTCCCCGACGCCACGATTTGCCCGTCGCGAATCACGAAGATGAGATCGCAAGTCTCACTGATTTCATGAAGGATGTGACTCGAGACGATCACCGTGTGCTCGCCGCGCAAGCTGCGCACGAGCTCGCGCATCTCGACGATCTGCACCGGATCGAGCCCTGAAATCGGCTCATCGAGCACCACCAGCTCCGGCCGATGCACGATGGCCTGCGCGATACCCACGCGCTGGCGAAAACCGTGGGACAGCGAGGAGATGACCTGATCGGCTTGATCCACCACTTCCGTGAGCTCGATGGCCTCGGTCACGCGGCGCTCGAGATCTGCTCGAGCTACGCGGTGCAAGCGAGCGACATACGTCAGATATTCACGCACGGTCATCTCGCCGTAGAGCGGCGGCGTATCCGGCAGATAACCAATGCGCTTACGCACCTCGTCCGGGTGCTCCACCACATCGATCCCGCCGACTTTCACGCTGCCGCTGGTGGGCAGGAGGTCGCACGCCAAGACGCGTAGCGTTGTGGTTTTGCCGGCGCCGTTCAGGCCGAGCAGGCCGACGATCTGACCTTTTTCGATGGTCGCCGAGAGGGGCCCCACCGCTTTCTGGTCGCCATAGTACTTGTAGAGATTGCTGATCTCGATCACGGTACCATCTGAAATCCCGGTCCCCGGGACGTAGGGAGCGCGGCACCCGAGACACTCCGGGCGCAAACGCTGACCCGCGTTAACACGAAAAGCGCGACCTTTGCCGAAAGATTTCCGGACTCCGGTGTCGGCCGGCCGCGCCTCCGACACGGGATTAGCAAGCGAGCTTCTGGACCCGGAGCTGTGGCAGGTTATTCCCACGTCGTGTCCGATGGCGTGCAATTTCTGATCAACGCAGCTGCGTCCCCGGGGACCGCAGCGGTCCGGACGCACGCGTCTCGCGCACCCAAGACCGAAGCGCCCTCTCCTGCTGAGCTCGCAGCCCGCGTTCGTGACGCGGCGCTCGAGCTCGGGTTCGCGCGCATCGGCTTCACACCCGTCGAGCCGTTCGCAGCCGCTCGCGATGCCCTGCAGTCGTGGCTCGCGCGCGGCCTGCATGGCGAGATGACGTACCTGGCGCGCGGGCCGGACCGCGCCGACGCACGCGAGTTGCTCGACGCAGCGCGCACGCTGATCGTCGTGGCACTCCCTTACCGAAAAGCAGCCTCACTTTCCCAGCTGCGGCGGAAATCTTCACTATCTGCGGAGCTGGCGCACTACGCAAAGGGCGCCGACTACCACGTGGTGATCAAGGAAAAGCTACGCCAGCTCGCGGACGCATGCGCGGATGCTGCCGGTCGCAGCGTGCTCGCGCGTCCCTGCGTAGACACGGCACCCCTACTCGAACGGGAAGCCGCGGCGCGCGCGGGGGTCGGCTTTGCCGCCAAGTCCACGATGACGATCGTGCCCGGCGTCGGGACGTACGTGCTGCTCGGCGAGCTGCTCGTCGACCTCGAGATCGCGCCCGACGCGCGCCTCGAACCGCGCTGCGGAACCTGCACCGCTTGTCTGGAGGCGTGCCCTACGGCGGCGTTCGTGTC
>DATHEN010000911.1:0-3849 GCA_035318565.1 Polyangiaceae bacterium | reverse complement strand
CGGGTCCAGCGTCATCAAGAAGTCGATGGCGCAAAACGTCAACGTCAGCGCCATCATGATCATGGCCAGCGGCGCAATCTTGGCCATCTTGCGGTGCTCGTCTTTGCCGGAGAGATCCTGCCGGAGTGAGTGCACCTTGAAGAAGTTGCCGAGGAACGCCCAGAGCGCGAAGTAGAAGACGAACCGCACCGCGAAGAAGCCGATGTTCAGATAGGGCGCCTTGTGGTGGAGCAGGTGGTCGGTTTCCGCTTTGTGATGGTCCGCCCAGGGGTACAGGCTCGAGTTACCCAAGAGCAGCGGGAGCACGATGGGCATGGCGAGCAGGGCCAAGAGCGTCATGCTCGAGCCCAAGAGCTCGGCGACGCGACGCACCGCGACGCTCCAGTGCGCGTCCACCAGGTGCTGCAGGGTGATCCACCAGAGCGCTCCGACGGCAATCGAGAGCACCCACATGAACGACACGAGGTACGAGTGGGAGAACTGCTTGAAGTTGCCGTACCCGAGCAGCAGGCTCGAGGCGAGGCCGAGTATGCCGATCGTGCCGGCTAGGCGGAACAGAGCACCGGCATCTTCCTCGATGCGGATGTTGGCGTCTTCCGCAGACTTGCCGCCGGAGCTGCGCGCGCCGCCCTTGCTGCTCTCTTTACTCTTGTTCTTGCTGGTTGCCATGGGAGTCGCAAAGCCTCACTTCAAAGATGCGCGCTCGGTTTCAGACAAGTCGTTGACGCTGGTCGCGCGGCTGCGCTGGAGCGCCCGCACGTAGAGGAGAATCGCCCAGCGGTCTTCTGGTTTGATCTGGGGCCCGTAGGCCGGCATGTTGCGCACGCCGTTGGTAATGGAGTTGAACAGCTCGCCGACGGGCATCTTGCGCAGATGCTCCTGGGTCATGTCCGTGGGCGGCACCCAGGTTCCTTGCGCGAGCTCTTGAGCCCGGTTGTTCACCATGCCGGTGCCCTGGCCCGTCAGGCCGTGGCAGGGCGCGCAGAAGATGTCGAAACGCTGCTTGCCGCGCGCCATGTTTTCGGCCGTCGGCTCGAGCTGGGGTGGAAAGGTGCGCGCCCAGCCGCCGTCGTCGCGGCCGCGGTACAAGTGATCGTCCTCGCGCAAGTCGCCGCTCGCGACGGTGCCCGGTACCGGCAAGCGATCGGCTCGCTCGTCCTCGAAGAACGGGTTCGAGCGCTGCGATTTGAAGTATGGCTGCGAGTCCATGTCCTGGATGATGTGGATACGCGGCTTGTCCGTGTGAGACTCGCGCGCAGACGCAAACAGAGCGAAGGGCACGAGTGACGCGGTAGCCAGGATCACGAGCCCATAGATGAGGCCGCTCGGAACGCGCTCGGGCGTCACGCGATCTTCCGGCACGTCCTCGATGAAGACGGGATGCGTCCCGTCGAGCAGATTCCGCGTGGTGCCCTCGTCGAACTTCGGGTCGCTCGCCTGAATCAGCAGGAAGAACTTGTCGTCGGTGACGCGCGCGAAGCGGCGCTTCAGATCGAGCGGGTGTGACGGGTGGGGCAGCCGATTGAGCATCAGCATGCCGCCCAAGCAGGAGAACACGCTGAACAGAACCGTGAGCTCGAACGCGATCGGGATGTTCGCCGGCAAGCTGAAGATCGGCTTGCCGCTGATGACCCAGGGGTAATCGAAGGCGTTCGTCCACCACTGCAACAAGATGGCCGTGGCCAAGCCGGTCAGGCCACCGATGAACACGATCCACGGCAGTTTCGTCATCTCGATGCCCATGGCCTTTTCCATGCCGTGGATGGGAAAGGGCGTGAACGTGTCCCAGTCGCGGTAGCCGGCGTCGCGTACCTGCGCCGCAGCCTTTTTCAGGTCATGCGGCGTGTCGTACTCGGCGAGCACGCCGTGCAGCGGCGCATCTTCGGGCGCCGCCTCGGTCTCGATGTCTGTTTCTCGCGCGCTCATACTCAGTGCTCCTCGCCGTGCGCGTGACTGATGGGGAGAGCCATCTTTTCTTCGGCCATCGCGACCATCGGCAAGTAACGGCAGAACAACAGGAACAACGTGAAGAACAGGCCGAAGCTTCCGGCCAACGTCGCGTAGTCGATGGGCGTCGGAATGAAGTAGCCCCAGGAGGAAGGTAGGAAGTCGCGCGCCAGCGACGTGCACACGATCACGAAGCGCTCGAACCACATGCCCACGTTCACCAGGATGCAGATGATCATCATCGCGGTCAGGTTGGTGCGGATCTTCTTGAACCAGAACAGCTGCGGAAACAGCACGTTGCAGCTGATCATCGTCCAGTACGCCCAGGCGTAGTTGCCGAACGCGCGGTTCACGAAGGCGAAGCCCTCGTAGAGACTGCCGCTGTACCAGGCGATGAAGAACTCCATCCCGTACGCGTAACCAACGAGAGTACCCGTGGTGAGGATGATCTTGTTCATGTTCTCGAGGTGCTTCATCTTCACGATGTGCTTGAGCCCGAAGAACTGGCGCGCCGGCACCATGAGCGTGACCACCATCGCGAAGCCGCTGAAGATCGCGCCTGCCACGAAGTAGGGGGGGAAGATCGTCGTGTGCCAGCCGGGGAGCTGCGCGACCGCGAAGTCGAAGGACACCACCGAGTGCACGCTGAGCACGAGCGGCGTCGCGAGCGCGGCGAGGATCAGATACGCGCGCTCGTAGCGGTGCCACTGGCGTGACGAGCCGCGCCAGCCCATCGCGAAGATTCCGTACAAGAAGCGACGCAGCGCAGAAGTGGAGCGGTCGCGCAGGGTCGCCAGATCCGGAATCATGCCCATGTACCAGAACAGGATCGACGTGGTGGCGTACGTGCCGACCGCGAACACGTCCCACTCGAGCGGGCTCCTGAACTGCGGCCACATGTTCATCTGGTTCGGGATCGGGAACATCCAGTACGGCAGCCAGGGGCGGCCGATGTGGATGCCGGGGAAGATGGCGGCGCAGATGACGGAGAAGATGGTCATCGCTTCGGCGAAGCGGTTGATCGCCGTGCGCCAGCCCTGCCGAAACAGGAACAGCACAGCGCTGATCAGCGTGCCGGCGTGGGCGATACCGACCCAGAACACGAAGGTGACGATCGGGAAGGCCCACGCGACGGGCATCATCGTGCCCCAGGCGCCGATGCCGGTCCAAAACACCCAGCCGATGGCCGCGCCGAACATACCGAGCATGCTGAGCGCAATCGCGAGGGCGATCCACCAGGCTTTGGTCGGTTTCGGCGTTTCGGTGACGCGTGAGACCGCCTCGGTGATGCGCGCGTATTCGTTGTCGCCCTTGGGCGGGCGCTGAAAGACTTCGACGTCGCTGACTGCGGCCATGGTTCAGCCGAGCTCCGGGTTCGGGTTTTTGATGCGCGCCAAGTACTCGAGGCGGGGCCTGGTGTTCAATTCTTGAAGCATCGCGTAGGAGCGTGGGATCTTCTGGCGCTTCGTGACTTCGGCGTTCTTGTCGTTCAAGTCACCGAACACGATCGCGTCTGTCGGGCACGTCTGCTGGCACGCCGTCTTGATTTCCCCGTCCTTGATGGGGCGGCGCGCGTTCTTCGCTTTGATCTTCACGTTCTGAATGCGCTGCACGCAGAAGGTGCACTTCTCCATGACGCCCCGCGAGCGCACCGTGACCTCGGGGTTGAAGGCGAGACCTTTGAGGTTCTTGTGCTTCGCTTCGTCCAGGATGTCGGCGTACGGCGTGGTACCGATGGTATCGACGTTGTAATTGAAGAAATTGAAGCGGCGTACTTTGTAGGGGCAGTTATTGGAGCAATAGCGGGTGCCGATACAACGGTTGTAGACCATGTCGTTCAAGCCTTCATGGCTGTGCATGGTCGCGCCGACGGGGCAAACGCTCTCGCAGGGCGCGTTCTCG
>DATHEN010000910.1:0-2786 GCA_035318565.1 Polyangiaceae bacterium | reverse complement strand
GTCAGATCCGCGTGCGCCAAGAGAGGCAAGTTGACGCCCGCGGCAGCGCCCAGATGATTCCAGAGCGTGTAGCGAGGATTGACCTCGAGGAGATGAAACGCGCCCGTTTCCGGAGCACGTTTGAAGTCGAGCTTGACCGGTCCAACCAGACCGAGACGCTCGCAAACCTCTCGCCCGAGCGCGAGCAGCTCCGGTTCTCGAATCAGCTCCAGGTAGGTGCTGACCCCGGCCTGCTTGGGATAGGTGCGGAGCTTTCTGCCCGCGAACTCGCCGAGCGGACGGCAGCGTTCGTCGATGTAGGCGTGGTAGCTGTAGATTTGCTCTTCGCCGCCGCCGATATACTGCTGAACCACGAACGAATCGCAGTGGGTCGAAATCTCGCTCAGCGTTCGTTCGAGATCGGCGCGCGTCTCCACGCGTAGCGCCTTGTGCGGACTCAGCCCGTGTCGAGCGCGCGCGTCGAACCAGCCGATGTGGACGCTCGGTTTGAACACGCACGGCAGACCGACGTGTTCTTCGATGTCCGAGGCCGTCTCGATCTCGTCGGAGCGCAGCGTCTTGGGGACCGGCAGCTCTACGCGCGTGGCCAGCTCGGCGAACAGCTGTTTGTTGACCAGTTGTTCGATCAGCTCCGGCTGCGGCATGCGGAAGCGGAAATGCGCTGCGAGCTCGTGCCGGTGGCGTGAAATCAAGAGCAGTGCCGCGTCCGTTCCGTAGAACAGAACGGGCCGTTCGTCCAGCTCGCTGGCGACCGAAATCAGATCCGAGACGGCGCGCTCGGCTTCATGCGGCGCCGCGATGACGCTGCTCTTTCGACAATCTCTCGACCGCAAGGTGACGTCGCGCGGATCGTAGGTCACCACACAGGTGGGCAGGCCGCTGCCCGTGAAGCAGCGCAACATGTTCAGGTCCCCCCAGATCACGGCAGGGACGCGCGCAGAGCTCGGCTTTCTCGCGGGCGAGTCGGCTTTCGACCGGGCTCTCTGAAGTTGCGGGTTCACTCGACCGTCACGGACTTGGCCAGGTTTCTCGGGCGATCCACGTCGCACCCGCGCAGGCGCGCCACGTGATACGCGAACAACTGCAGGGGAATCGAGTACACGATGGGGCTCAAGCAGGCGTGCACCTCCGGCATCTCGATCACACGGTAGGCGATCGAATCGAGCGAGCGATCCCCGCGCGTGACGAATGCCACGAGCTTGCCGTCGCGCGCAGCCGCTTCCTGCAGGTTGGAGAGTGTCCGGTCACGGTGCGAGTCGGACGGCATGAGAGCCAGCACCGGCAAGCTCTCGTCGATGAGCGCGATCGGGCCGTGCTTCATCTCTCCGGCCGGGTAACCTTCCGCGTGTACGTACGAGATTTCCTTGAGCTTCAGCGCGCCCTCGAGCGCAATCGGGTAGAGCTGGCCGCGCCCGAGATAGAGCGCGTTGCCCGCCGTGTGCAGATCGCGCGCCAGCTCCTGCATGTGGGTCTCGATGAGCCGCAGGCTTTCGAGGCGTGCCGGTAGCTCGCGCAGACTCGCGACGAGCTCCTCGCGCGCCTGGGCATCGAGCGTCTTCTTCGCGTCCGCCAGGTGAATCGCGAACAGGGTCAGGACGACGAGCTGCGTGGTGAAGGCTTTGGTGGAGGCCACGCCAATTTCGGGGCCGGCCTGCGTGAGTAGCGTGGCTTCGGCTTGGCGCGTCGCCTGTGAGCCCTGAACGTTGCAGATCGCCAAGGTCCGGGCGCCGCGCCGCTTCGCTTCCTTCAACGCGGCCAGCGTATCGGCGGTTTCACCGCTCTGGGTGATGGCGATCGCGAGCGTGCCGGCGGCAGGCAACGGTGAGCGGTAGCGGTACTCGGATGCGTAGTCGACCTCGACGGGTATCCGCGCCAGCTCCTCGATCAGATACTTGCCGACGAGCCCCGCGTGCCAGGACGTTCCGCACGCGAGAATCACGACCTTTTCGATGCCGGCCAAGTCTTCGGCCGTGAAGGGTAGGTCGAGCGAGAGCGCGCCACCATCAGCGGGCACGCGATCCGCGAGGCAGCGCGCCACCGCCTCCGGTTGCTCGAAGATCTCCTTCTGCATGTAGTGATCGAAGGTGCCGAGCTCTGCGGCCACGGCATCCCAATCGATGTGTTGGGGCGGACGCTCGATGGGCTCGCCCAGCAGGTTGAAGACTCGTACGCCTTTACGCGTCACTTCGGCCAGGTCGCCGTCGTCCAGAAAGATGATATTTCGAGTATGCGACAGGAGCGGCATCAAGTCGGAAGCGAACAGATACTCGCCGTCGCCCGCGCCGATCACGAGGGGTGGGCCCGAGCGTGCGAGCAGAACGCGCTCCGGATCGTCGGCGTGCATGCACGCTATGGCATAGATGCCACGCATGCGTCCAACTGCCGCGCGAAACGCCTCCGTGAAGTCGAGCCCGGTATCCATGAGGTGCGAAACCATGACCGGGAAGCACTCGGTGTCCGTGTCGCTCTGAAGCTTCAAGCCGAGGGTTTCGAACTCCGCTTTCAGCTCGGCGTAATTCTCGAAGATGCCGTTGTGCACGACCACGATCTTGCCGTCGTGGCTGCGATGCGGGTGCGCATTCTGCTCGGTGGGCTTGCCGTGTGTCGCCCAACGCGTATGTCCGATCCCCATGCGCGCCGCGGCAGCATAGCCATTGAGCGAGTCGAGTTTGCTGGCGAGGCTGCTCAATTTTCCGGGAGCGCGGGTGATCTCGATGTTCCCGGGCGCGATGGCTAGCGCGAGGCCGGCGCTGTCATAACCCCGGTATTCGAGCCTCTTCAAGCAC
>DATHEN010000909.1:0-2823 GCA_035318565.1 Polyangiaceae bacterium | reverse complement strand
TCCTCTGGAGCGCTGGGCCCGTACCGCGAGCTCTTGCGCGCGATGTATCCCGTGAACTCCGTCGAGCTGTCCGTAGCGTCGTCCGTCTCCACGGGCTACCCGCTGAACTGGACCACCATGCTCGATCAAATCCGAGCAAAGCGTGCGAGCGACGGAGCACCCGCGGACGTTTACTACTACGGCCTCGTGAAGCCGAACGACACGCTTTCCCAGTACTGCGGCGGCGGCTGCGTCGCGGGCATCGGCTACGTCGCGCCGGCCACGCAAGCCAGCGTGCGCGCCGCCGTCGGCATCGGCTTCGCCGACAACACCTCCGCGTCCACGATGGCGCACGAGCTCGGGCACAACCACGGCCGCAATCACGCGCCCTGCGCGCCCGGCAGCATCAGCGGCGTGGACGCCGCTTTTCCCCATCCCGGTGCGCTGATCGGCACGTGGGGCTTCGATCCGCGCAATCGCGCGCTGTTCGACCCGGCTCGCACGACCGACATCATGGGCTACTGCAACAACAAGTGGATCAGCGACTACACGTACAAGGCGATCACTCAGCGCGTGGCGACCGTGAACGGCGCGCTCAGCGTGATCGAGGATTCCGCGCTGATCGCGAACTGGCAGGTCATGCTGATCGAACCGCCGGCTTCCCGCTGGGGTCTACCGTTCGAGACACCGGCCACGCCTTTCGGCCAAGCCGAAGCCGCAGATGTGCTCGACACCAGCGGCAATGTCGTCCAGCAGATCACCGTTTACCGGACCGAAGCCTCGGACATCGGCTCCTTCACGGTGCTGGTTCCGCCGGCCCAGAGCAGCTGGCACGCGGTTCGCGTGAACGGAGCCGCTCCGCTGACGTTTTCCGCTCCCGTAACCGTGCCGGCGCCCTGATCGGCGCGCGGGCACGGCGTCAGCTCAGCGGTCTTTGCGCTCTTTCAAGCTGCCGATACCGAGCGAGCGGGCCGTGCCCTTCTCGCCCTCGGCGGTCTTGTCTCGCTCTTCCGCTTCGGTGATGGGAGAGTCGTTGAACAGATACGTGCGCAGATTTTCGTCCCACTTGCCCATTTTGCGCCGTAGCCATTCGAGCGTCATGCAGGCGTGTTCGATCTCTTCGTCGCGATTGTGCGCCAGCACCTGCTTGAGCTCGGGATCGGTCGCCAGCTCGACGCGCTGATTGTACCAATCCACGGCCTCGATCTCTTCTTTCAAGCTCGTGAGCGCCCGATGCAGATCCCGCGCTTGCGGCGACAGGGCTTCCCAGGGCTCGTGATAATCCGCCATAAAACCTCCGGCGACAGTTCGAGCCGTTGATACTACCAAACCCTACGGCTCACAAACCGCTGTGCCGGGAGCGACGCTCGGGGCGTCTAATGCGTGGTGTCCGCGGCTGAACCCGTGTGGCGCACGTCTTCGCCCTTGACCATGAAGACCACCATCTCCGCCAAATTGGTGGCGTGGTCGGCGATGCGCTCCAGATACTTGCCGATCGATTGCACGCGCGTAGCTCGGTACACCACCTTGGGATCGGCCATCATGTGCGCGACCAGCTCCGGAAACAATTGCGCGTAATACGCGTCCACCGTTTGATCTCTGAGCAGCACCTGCTCGGCGCGCGCGGCGTCTCGCGCCACGAACGCGTCCAGCGCGTCGTGCAGCATGGCCAGGGCCGCGTCGGCGATGCGCGTCACGGAGGCGTTGATGGTGAGCGGCGGTTCTTCGCCCAGCTCGACCACCCGTTCGCAGATGTTGACCCCCAGATCCCCGATGCGCTCGAGGTCGGTGACCAGCTTCAACGTGGTGGTGATGAAACGCAAGTCCGAGGCCACGGGCTGACGGCGAGCGAGGATCCTCAGACACAGCTGATCGATGTGCAGCTCGAGCTGATCCACGTGCCGATCCGCGTCAATCATCTGCTGGGCCAGCCGCGTATCGCGTTCCACGAATGCGCGCATGGCGTTACCGATCATCTCTTCCACGCGAGCACCCATGAGCAACACCTGTTCGCGCAGGTCCGCGAGCTCATTTTCGTATTCTCGATCGGTGTGCTTGAGCGGCATTCTGGTCCTCACTCGGACGCGGTTCCGGTCAGCCGAAGCGACCGGTGATGTAGTCCTCGGTGCGTTGCTCTTTGGGTCGTGTGAAAATCACGTCCGTCTTGTCGAACTCGACGAGCTCGCCCAGATAGAAAAATCCCGTGTAGTTTGCCACACGCGCGGCCTGCTGCATGTTGTGCGTGACGATCACGATCGTGTAGCTCTTGCGCAGCTCGTGGATCAGCTCCTCGATGCGCGCCGTGGCGATGGGATCGAGCGCCGAACAGGGCTCGTCCATCAATAGAACTTCGGGCTCGAGCGCCAGCGTGCGCGCGATGCAGAGCCGCTGTTGCTGCCCGCCGGACAAGCTCGTGCCCGAGCGCGAGAGGCGGTCCTTGACCTCGTCCCAGAGCGCAACTTTACGCAGCGCGTTTTCCACGAGCTCGTCGGTGTTCCTGCGCCGTAGCCCGTTGAGCTTCAAACCCGCGAGCACGTTGTCCCGAATCGACAGCGTGGGAAATGGGTTCGGCTTCTGGAACACCATGCCCACGCGCCGGCGCACGCGCACCGGGTCCACAGCAGCCGCGTAGATGTCTTGCCCTTCGAGCAGGACCTTGCCCTTTGCGTACGCGCCGGGAACGACCTCGTGCATGCGGTTCAAGCAGCGAATGAACGTGGACTTACCGCAACCCGAAGGCCCGATGATCGCCGTACACTTCTTCTCGAGTACCGGCAAAGTCACACCCTTGATGACTTCCGCCTTGCCGAAGTAGGCATGCAGGTCCTGTGTGCGCATCTTCTC
>DATHEN010000908.1:0-3055 GCA_035318565.1 Polyangiaceae bacterium | reverse complement strand
TTCGCGCGACCCGCGCGCGCTCCGATGCGGCCGGATCTTTTGCGAGCTTGAGTAAATCAGCGCAGCAGCTTTCGGGTGTCCCACGGCGCCGTGCGTGCTCGGCAAGCACATGTTGCGTTTTGCCTCGCACCTATCGCCAATTCCTTCAGTAATCTGGGCGAATTCCGCTAGCGGCGCATTCAGAGGGGCGCCTGGGCCTTTCGCTTTGATTTTAGTTGTAGTGAAACGTGCATCGATGTGTGTACCCGCTATCATCTTCAAGCGAGTTCAACTCCGTTTGCAACGCTGGCCTAGAGTTACCGAAGGCGGCCAATGAACACCACACGCGTTATGGTCATCGAGGATGACGAAGATCTGCGTTTCCTCCTCGAGCGTATGCTCAGGGCAAGAGGACACGCTGTCGCTTCGTTTCCGGGCGCTCAACAAGCGCTGAGAACCCTGGAGTCTCAGGACTTCGACACAATCGTTACAGACTGGCGAATGCCGGGCATGGACGGCTTGGAATTGTGCGCAAAGGTCAAGGAATCTCACCCACACATCGGCATGGTCCTCGTATCTGCGTACGGTGACCTGACTTGCGCCGTGGAAGCAATGCGCCTCGGCGTCAGTGATTTCATCACCAAGCCCGTTCAAGTCGATGAGCTGGAGAATGCGATCGCTCGCTCGAATCGCCGCGCGGAAGCGCAGATTCGCAAGCTGGAGCTCGAGCAAACGGATGAGGCTTTTCATCGCATTATCGGCACGAGCAGCGCCATCACCGGGGTGATCCGGCAACTGAGGCGCATCGCACCATCCGACTGCACCGTGCTCGTCACCGGTGAAAGCGGCACCGGCAAAGAGCTCATCGCGCGCACGCTTCACGAACACGGCAAGCGGCGGGATCGTCCGTTCGTTGCGGTAAATTGCGCAGCGATTCCCAGCGAGCTCTTGGAGAGCGAGTTCTTCGGCCACAAGCGCGGAGCTTTTACAGGCGCAGCGCAGGCCAACGAGGGACTCTTTCTTGCAGCGAACGGTGGGACGATCTTCTTCGACGAAGTGAGCGCCATGCCGATGCAACTTCAGGCCAAGCTACTGCGCGCGCTCCAGGAACGCACGGTTCGCGCAGTCGGCTCGCGCTGCGAATCTCCAATTGACGTGCGTATCATCGCGGCCGCCAATCAAGACTTGGACGAGGCCGTCGAGCATCGCGCGTTTCGGCGCGATTTGCTGTTCCGGCTCGATGTCGTGCGCATCGATCTGCCACCACTGCGCGAACGCGAAGCGGACTCCATCGAGCTCGCACAGCACTTTCTGATGCAGTATGCCGAGCGTCTCGGCAAACAGCTGCTCGGCTTCAGTGAGGAAGCGGCGCAGCGGCTCAGGAGCTATTGCTGGCCGGGTAACGTGCGCGAGCTCGAGAATTGCGTGCAGGCTAGCTTGGCGTTGGCGCGCGGTCCGTGGATCACGCTCGACGACCTGCCGGTGAAAGTCCGCAAAGCGCGGCGTCTCACGCCCGTGGTAGTGGAACACAATCCTGAGTTGCCGCTGCTCGAGGAGATCGAGCGCCGCCACATCGAGCGCGTGCTGCGCGCAGTGCGCGGAAACAAAGCAGCGGCGGCGCGCATTCTCGGCATCAACCGCGTGACGCTGTACAGAAAGCTTGCGCAGAGCCATCCCAGCAGCGACTGACCGCGTCAACTGGCACCCTCATTGCACGTCTCCAGCGCGCACACGTCGCAACAAAAGGAGATCGTGAATGAAGTACGCCATCGCGGCTGGCTTGTGCGCCAGCGTTTTTGCGCTGCTGGGCTGCGCGGGGAACGGAAACGACGACAGCATGACCCCGGCGTCCCGGCGTGCAACGGAAACCAACGAGCGCTCGATCGGAGCGCTTACTGCAACTCGCTGCGACAAGGAGGCCCGTTGCGGGAACGTAGGCCCGAACGGGGACTATACGAGTCGAGAAGACTGCGTGATGCGGCTCGAGCGCGACGCCCGCGATGATTTCGACGCCGAGGAGTGCCCCGGTGGAATCGATCGCGCAGAATTGGACCAGTGCCTGAAGCAGATTCGAAGCGAGGATTGCGGGCACGTCCTCGACAAGTTGGAGCGTGTTGCAGAATGTCGCTCCGGCGCGCTTTGCCTCGACTGAAGCGGCAAAACGACTCGCTGGCGCGTGCGCCGCGCGGTTACCCTTCTTGCCAGGTGAACAGGAAAATCGCGCGGCGCCGGTTCAAATCCAGCTCCTCCCAGCGAATGTCGCCGCTCACGCCGGTGAGCTCGAATGCGCTGTAGAAGGAGCTGCGCACGGACTCCATCCATAGCTGGTTCTGCACACACATTTGCGGAATATCCTTGTACTCGAGCCGAGCGCGTTCCCGCTCGCGCTCCATGGGCCGAAACGAGCCGCAATTCTTGAAGACGAGCTCCCAGCCCTTGGGCGTCATCTTCACGTAAGTAGACGGTGTCAGCCCGAGCAGCCTGCCAATACTGGCAAGGAACGAGCGGAACGTGTCCGTCCGATACTCCGCCGTGACCAGCGCGCGAAAGAAATCATGCGCACCCTGCGGCCCCAGCTCCAGCGACGTGGCGTCCGTCACCAACACGTTCAGGTTCATGGGTAACCAGACTACAGGCACGGCCTGAGCAATCGTCTCGATATCGTCAGCCGCTAGCCGCGCATAAATGCGAGCACGGACGCGTTCGTCCAGGGCGTCGATGGTTTCGACGAACGTCTTCATGTGACGGGCGCGAACGAACGGGGCGACCATGCGGGCGAGCTTCTGTTGACAGCGTACTCACAAAGGCCCGCTCTGGCACGCGGTCCCACACGCAAGCGATCGCGCCTCTAGACCGCGATGCCGGCCCGCGAACCCGAAACACGTGCTTTTTGCCGATTGCTTCGCCTGTGACGCATCACGATCCAGTACCCCGCCAATGCATTGCCGATCATGAGCGCGTTGGTCACGACGAAGACCCAGTTTTTCACCATCAAACTGTAGACGGTGAAGCCGATCGACGCGGACAGCTGCCCCAGAAAAAGCCAGCGAGACACGCCCTCGCTGTTGTTCTCCTT
>DATHEN010000907.1:0-4966 GCA_035318565.1 Polyangiaceae bacterium | reverse complement strand
GGTGAGTCCGCGGACGCCATCGAAGCCGACATCGTCCGCCGTTACGGCGAAAAGATCCTGGCGGTTCCGGACAAGAGCCCGTTGAAGGGCTTCGCGATCGCGCTGTCAGCGACCATGGGCATCGCCGGCGTCGCCGCGGCTTTCATGCTCGTGCGCTGGCGCCGCCGTTCGAATGAAGTCCGGCAGGCGGACAAGACGACCGCCGAGACTCCGGCTGAGCGAGACGAGCTCGACGAGCGCCTGGACCGTGAGATCGAGAACCAGGCCTAGCAGAGCAGCTGCCGCAGCTTCGTGTAGTGATAGCGAATCTGCTCGTCCGAATAACGCGAGCTCTGACCGATGGGACAGGCGTCCCGGACGCTCACCCAGCTCGCCCAGTCGCGCTCGACCGCGGCGGCGTCGGGCGTGATGTCCGTGGCGTCCAGCGCGCGCTGCAGCGCCTCGACGCAGGGCTTCGCGCAGCCGGTACAGTGGTCGTGACAGTCCGGCGCTTCACCGTCGGGCCCGTCCACGTCGACGATCACGACGGCACGGAGCGCGATCCACGGGCCATGGGTCGGGTGCACGCTCAGGTGACTCGGTGACAAGGTGGCGAGGCCCGTGGCGCGCGCGACGCGCTGAATCGGCAGCGGCTCGGGCTCGAGCTCGTGGGCCCAGCGCACGAGCCAGCGCAGCTCGAGCACGGACAGCGCGGAGAGCACGCTATCGACCGCGTAGCGATCCACGGGATCGGATTCAGACTGCAGGTGCTCGTAGTGCTCCAGGGCGCGCAGGAACAGCGGCCAGAATTCGCGCGTGTTGCCGATCACGAGGCCCAGAGCCGTGGCGCGACCGAGATCGGGCAAGCAGCGCGCGCTGGGGCGCATCTGGCCGTTGTACCAGCCGACCTGAAAGGGATGAACGACATCGAGCCCGCGCTCCGCTAAGCTGGCGGTGATCTCGTCAGCAATGTTTTGCCACGTCACTCCCACGCTTCCCATGGCCTCAGAGTACCTCCGATGAGCGAGCTCTACGAGCTCCGTACCATCCATTGCGCCGGCGCGCCGCGCGAGCTCGGCCGCGCCCAGGGCGAAGAAGTCCGTGATCTGGTGCGGGGCTTCGTGGCCCAGCGTCTGGATGCACTGCAAACATACCTGGACGAACGTGGCTCGGCGGACGTGAGCGCGTTCCTCGACCTCGGCCAGCGTTGCTTGATGGCGCAAAAGCGCTGGGATCCCGAGGGATACGCTGAACATTGCGGGATCGCCGAGGGCGCGCGCGTGGGTGCGAGCGAGCTGTACGCCGTGAGCAACATGACCGATCTCCGGGACGTCCTGCTTCTATCCAAGCAGCCTGACCGTGAAGGCTGCTCGTCCCTGATGTTGCCGGCGCATCTCGCGCGCGACGGCCACCTGCTGGCCGGACAAACTTGGGACCTGAACCCCACGGACCTCGACTACGTAGTCGCCGTTCATCGGCTGCCGGAGGACGGCCCCGAGACCTGGGCCGTAACCTGCGTCGGATCGCTCACACTGATGGGAATGAACGAGCACGGCGTCGCCGTCGGCACCACGAACATCAAGACGTACCGCTGTCGCACGGGAGTCGGCTACCTGAGCGTGCTGCATCGCGCAATCCGCGCAACCAGCTCGGCGGAGGCGCGCGCTCAGGTGGAACAGGCGCCGCGCGCGGCCGCCCACACCTACTGGGTGGCGGATGACACGTCGGGGGTCGAGCTCGAATGCAGCAGCGAACTGTGCGTGCGGCGGGATCTCGCCGGCGCGCCCCTGGCGCGCACGAATCACTGCCTGAGCGCCGCTCTCAAGGAGCTCGAGGGCGAACCTGCAACGTCCTCGAGCGAAAAGCGTCTGCTACGCCTGCTCGATGTGCTGTCTCGCGGCGAACACGACGTCGCGAGCCTGCGCGCCCTCTACTCCGATCGCAGCGACGGCGTGGACAGCATCTGCCGCTACGCCGAGGACGAGCAGGGCACCACCACCAACGCCTGCATGATCTGCGAGCCGGCAACCCGCCGCCTATGGCTGTGCCGAGGCCCTGCCGATCGCGGAGCGTGGCAAGAGCTAGCCTTCGAGCGTAGGCCCGCGCCCACGGCCTAGAGCGAAGCTCACCAGGGCAGCGGCTCGCCGTTCGCGTGTAAGAAGCGCCCCGATGTCTCGAGCGTGAGCTCATCGATGCGAGCAAGCAACATTGCCGCGGCTTCGCCCGGGTCGGTATTGCCATTTCGAGCGGTCATTTCCGTGCGCACGTAGCCCGGGTGCAACATCACGACGGCCACTCCGCGGCTTTTCAAGTCGTGGGCCAGAGACACCCCCGCAGCATTCAGTGCGGCTTTCGACATGCGGTAGCCGTACATCGACCCGGAGGTGTTGTCCGCGATCGAGCCCATGCGGCTCGTGATCAACGCGACCTTGCTGCCGCTCTGCAGGGCATCGCCGAGCGCCTGTGTGACGAGCACGGGACCGAGCGCATTGGTTTCGAACTGCGCCAGCAGGTCGGAAGTCCCGATGCCGCCGAAGGCGTCCACCCGTAACAGGCCGGCGTTGTTGATCAACAGATCGAGCTTCGTGCCGCGCATGCGCTTCTGCAAATCGCCCACGGATTCTTCGCGCTGCACGTCGATGCCCGCTTCTACCCGCACGCCCAGCGCGTCGAGCTCCTTCGAGCTCGAGCGGCAAACGCCGATCACGCTCTCGCCACGTGCCTGCAAGAGCCGGCACAGCTCGAGCCCGATCCCCCGGTTCGCCCCGGTTACCAACACGGTCTTAGCCATCGTGACCTCTGCTTCGGTTAGGCACTGTCCATACCGCGTCTGCGCGCTTTTGGCTGGGCACGTTTGCTGCGGCGCTTGGCAGCCGCAGCCGATTTTTGGGTCTTCTCGGCCTCGATCTTTTCCGCATGTGCGGCTTGTTCCGCCGAACGTTGCGCGGAGGCCTCGGCGATGCGCTGCGCACGCTCCGTTTCGCCGCGCATTTCATGCAAGAACCGGCTTGGCAGCGAGGGGCGCATTTTGCCCCACTTCATGCGTCCTTTGCAGAGCGTGAGCGTCAGCTGATCGCGCGCTCGGGTCACGCCCACGTAGCAGAGCCGGCGCTCTTCATCGATATTCTGAGAGCCGTCGGCCACGGAGCGCTGGTGGGGGAGCAGCCCTTCCTCCATACCTACCAGGTAAACGTGACGGAACTCGAGGCCCTTCGCGCTGTGCAGGGTCATCAGAACCACGGCGTGCTCTTGGCGCTTGTCCTCCGTCCACTGATCCTCCCTGCCGGAGAGCGCGGTCTCTTCGAGAAACCCCAAGAGCGACGGCTCGGTCGCACGCTCTTCGTAGATGCCGACGGCGTTGACGAGCCCCTCCACGGTTTCCCAGCGTGCTTCGACGTCAGCCGGATCTTTGTAGAAGCGCTCGAGCTCCGCCCGGTACTGGACCGCGTTGATCAGAGCGTTGACTAGATCGACCAATTTGTCGCGCCCGAGCCGCGCGCGAAAGCTCTCGATCAACTTGCGAAACTGCTCGATCCGTTCACCCGCAGCGTGCTGCAGCCGTCCGTCGTGGATGGCCTCGGGAAGCACGGTCCAGAGCGGCTGCCCGCGAGCGATGGCGTCGGAGAGTAGGGTCTCGATTGTCCCCGAGCCAATCCCACGCGGCGGGGTATTGATGATGCGCAGCAGCGATACCTCGTCGCTCGGGTTCGCGAGCACGCGCAGGTAGGCGATGATGTCCCGCACCTCCTTGCGGTCGTAGAACGACATGCCGCCCACCAAAACGTAGGGCACCTTTTCACGGCGCAGCTCCATTTCGAATGCGCGCGGCTGCTCGTTGGTACGAAACAGAATTGCGATTTCGCTCGCAGGGATGCGGTCTTCACCGACCACGGCGAGCTTCTGAGTTATATCGCGCACGACCGCCGTTGCTTCCGCAGTCTCGTCCTCGAAGCGCACGAAACGGGGTAGCGGACCCACGAGCCGCGAGGGCCGCAGGACCTTCTGATGACGCGCACTGTTGTGGGCGATCAGCGTGTTGGCGAGCTCCAAAATCGGTGCACAGGACCGGTAATTTTCTTCCAAGCGCACGATCTTCGCATCCGGCCAGTCGCGCTCGAAACTCAAGATGTGCTGCACGTCGGCGCCGCGCCAGCCGTAGATCGACTGGTCGTCGTCGCCCACGACGCACAGGTTGCGATGCGCCGCGGCCAGCGCCTTGACGATTCGGTACTGCAGGCCGTTCGTGTCCTGGTATTCGTCGATGAGCAGGTGATCGAAGCGCGAGCTTTCCGCGTAGCGCGCCTCCGGAAACCTCTCGAAGAGCTGTTCCGTCAGCAGCAGCAGGTCGTCGAAATCGACGGCTCCGGCCGTTCTGAGCGCCACCTGGTAACGCTCGTACGCTACCGCTGCGAGCTCCTCCTTGGGGCCGTCTGCGACCTCCAGGGCCTGATCCGGACGCACCGAGTGCGTCTTCCAGCCACTCACGATGTGAAGCAGGTCGCCCGGGCGCAGCGCGTCCTGGCCCACGCGAATGTCGCGCAGCGCCGCCCGCGCAATGCTCTCCTGGTCGCCGCGGTCGTAGATCGTGAATTCGCACGGGTAGCCGAGCAGCTGGATGTGCCGGCGCAGAACGCGCACGCACAGCGAGTGAAACGTGGAGATCTCCGGGCCTTTGTCGGCCTGGTCCTTGCGACGTTTCCTGCCGAGCAGGGCCATCGCGCGCTGCTTCATCTCGCGCGCTGCCTTGTTCGTGAACGTCACGGCCAGGATGCGGCTCGGCTTGATCCCGTGACCGATCAGGTTGGCGATGCGATAGGTGATGACGCGGGTTTTACCCGTGCCGGCTCCCGCGAGGACGAGCAGTGGGCCGCTCAGTGCGCTGACGGCGGCGTGCTGGGACGAATTGAGATCGGAGAGCCGCATGGAGGGCACGGCCCATAGCGCAGTTCTGCGCGTGCTGCGGCCCCCTTGCGCCAGGTCGCTCGGT
>DATHEN010000906.1:0-3803 GCA_035318565.1 Polyangiaceae bacterium | reverse complement strand
CGAAGCCGTGACCCGAGGCCATGGCCAGCGTGCCCGCTCCCCACAACCAGAGCAAGCGCTTGTCTTGAACGACCGCCTTTAGCGCCGTCAGCGTCGACTCTCGGTGCGCGAGGCTCTGGGTACGCTTCGGTTCGTGGAGCGCGAGCAAGAGCGGCAAGCACAAGAGACCGACACCGCCGTATATGAAGAACACCTTCTGCCAGCCCAGCGTTTCCGCGAGCCGCCCGCCGAGGCCAATCCCGAGCCCTCCGCCGATCGCCGCCGCTGCCGCGAAAATTCCGAGCGCGCGACCGCGCCGCGTGGGCGCGTAGCGCTCCGCGATCAACGAGAGTGCGCACGGGTACAAGCTCGCTTCACCGATGCCCGTGAAGAACCGCGCCCAGAACAGCGACCAGAAGCCGTCGGCCAAGCCGGACGCTGCCGTTGCCATGCTCCAGACCACGAGCCCGAAAGCCATCACGTATTTGCGTACGTGCCGATCCGCCGCGTAGCCGAACGCGAAACTCGAGAGCGCGTAGATGAGCGAAAACGCCAGCCCACCGATTACCCCGAGCTCGGTATCGCTGAGATTTAGATCCTTGCGAATGCCCGGAAAGAGAATGGGAACGACTTGCCGATCGGCCCAGTTGACCGTCCCCACCGCGGTGAGCACCAGCAGCAAGAAGCTCTCCGAGGCGGGCCAGCCGGCTCTGCGCGCGGGCGATTGCGAATCATTCATGGGGTGGCGGGCATCCTCTCACCGAAGCCACCCCCAGAGGGAGTGGATATGACGATTACGTCGCCAGCGTGCATTTCGATCTGCTCCGAGTAGCCAAGCACGTCACAAACACCATCCGCGCGCTCTACCCAAGTTCGTCCTGGTTCTCCGGCCGCGCCACCCGCGAGGCCATGCGGTGTGACCAAGCGACGGCCCGAGAGAATTGCCGCGGTCATCGGCGCCAAGAAGCGAATGCGACGCAGTGCGCCGTCTCCACCGCGCCAGCGGCCGCTGCCGCCCGAGCCCGCTCGAATCGAGTGCTCCTCGATCAATACGGGAAAGCGAAACTCCAGCACTTCCGGATCCGTCAGGCGCGAGTTGGTCATGTGCGTTTGCACCGCCGCGCTGCCGTCGAATCCGTCGCCCGCGCCCGAGCCCCCGGCGATGGTTTCGTAATACTGGTACTCGTCGTTGCCGAACGTGAAGTTGTTCATCGTGCCCTGCGAGGCCGCCAGCGCGTTCAGCGCGCCGTACAGCGCATCCGTGATGATTTGCGAGGTTTCGACGTTGCCCGCCACGGTCGCGGCCGGCGCTTCGGGACTCAGCAGCGAGCGCGCAGGAATCACGATGCTCACGGGCACGAGACAGCCCGCGTTCATGGGGATCTCGCTGTCCACGAGCGTGCGGAACACGTAGAGCACGGCCGCGTGAACGACAGCCGGGGGCGCGTTGAAGTTCGTCGCGACCTGCGGGCTCGTTCCCGTGAAATCGACGGTCGCCCGGCGCTCCGAGCGATCCACGCTCAGCTTGACGTGAACGACGGCGCCGCTATCGAGCGCGCACTCGAATTCACCATCGCGCAATGTATCGATCACGCGGCGGACGGCCTCCTCGGCGTTGTCCTGCACGTGAACCATGTAGGCCTGCACGGTAGCCAAGCCGAAATGGCGCACCATGGCCAGGAGCTCGGTGCGTCCTTTTTCGCACGCCGCGATCTGGGCCCGGACGTCTGCCACGTTTTGGTTCGGGTTTCGCGCCGGGTGACGCGCAGAACACAGCAAAGTGCGAAATTCCCGTTCACGGAAGCGACCCGCGTGAGTCAGCTTGAAGTTGTCGATGAGGACGCCTTCTTCTTCGATGGTGCGCGACGCGGGCGGCATCGACCCTGGCGTGAGTCCTCCGATATCGGCGTGGTGACCGCGCGCGGCCACGTAGAACAACACCCCGCGCTCGTCCTCATCGAACACGGGCAGCACGACCGTCACGTCGGGTAGGTGCGTCCCGCCGTGGTACGGATCGTTCAGGGCGTAGACGTCTCCGGCGCGCATGCTCTGCGCATTGCGACGGATGACCGTCTTGATGGACTCGCTCATGCTGCCCAGATGCACGGGCATGTGCGGCGCGTTGGCCACCAGATTGCCGCCGCTGTCGAAAACGGCGCAGGAGAAATCCAGCCGCTCTTTGATGTTCACCGAGTGCGCGGTGTTGGCGAGCTGCATACCCATCTGTTCGGCGATGGACATGAAGAGATTGTTGAACACCTCGAGCATCACGGGGCTCACGGACGTCCCGATCGCGTTTCCGAGCTCACGAGGTAGATAACGCTCGAGCACGAGGTGGCTTTGCTCCGTCACCTGAGCGTGCCAGCCCGGCTCGATGACGGTCGTGGCGTTCTGTTCGGCGATGATGGCAGGGCCCCGGATGAGCTGCCCGGCTGCCAGGCTCTCGCGTCGATATGCGGGTGCGTCGTGCCAGGTTCCGCCGCTGTACAAGCGCACTTCGCTCGTGGCTTCTCCCGGCTCGCTGAGGGAAGGGAGCTGGAAGCTCGCCGCGTGCGGGTTTCGGCTCAGGGCTTCCACGGACACGGTTTCGACGACGATGTTCCGCTCGGACATCAGAAAGCCGAAGCGCATGCGGTACGCCGCCTCGAACGCTTCGCGCATGGCTTCTGCACTCGCGACCGGAACAATCAACGGCGTGTCCGTCCCGGAGTACTTCAGGTGCGCACGGCGGCGCACGTCCACGCGGTCCGCTGCGAAGCCCTGTGCTTCGACGTCGCTCCGCGCAAGCTCCGCGAGCTGCTCGAGCTCGGCCGTCATGGCACGTAGCGATTCGGCGTCCAGGGGACGCTCGAAGGCCCGCTCGCGCGAGGCGCTGACGTCGGCCAGGCCCATGCCGAGGGCCGAAAGTACGCCTGCGAGCGGGTGGATGTACACACGGCGCATGCCGAGCTCGTCGGCCACCAAACAGGCGTGCTGGCCGCCCGCTCCGCCGAAACAGGCGAGCGTATACGCCGTGACATCGTAGCCGCGCTGCACCGAGATCACCTTGATGGCGTTGGCCATGTTGGTGACCGCAATTTGCAGGAAGCCCTCCGCTACTTGCTCTGGTGTCATGAGCGCGCGCTCGGCGGCGCTCACTTCGTCCGCCAGCGCCTCGAACCGTGCGCGTGCGACGTCTGCATCGAGCGGCTGATTTCCGTCGAGTCCGAACACCGCCGGGAAAAACTCGGGCTGGATCTTGCCGAGCAGCACGTTGCA
Source organism: Polyangiaceae bacterium (assembly GCA_035318565.1). Taxonomy (GTDB): domain Bacteria; phylum Myxococcota_A; class Polyangia; order Polyangiales; family Polyangiaceae; genus DATDJP01. The sequence continues at coordinate 566 of DATHEN010000906.1, read as the reverse complement.
GTCGGTGACCGTGAGCGGCCCACCGCGCCGGTAGCAGGCCGGCCCGGGAGTCGCGCCTGCCGAATCGGGTCCGACCCGAAACTTCCGAGCATCGAAGTGGAGGATCGAGCCGCCGCCCGCCGCGATCGTGTGGATGGCCATCATCGGCGCGCGCATGCGCACGCCGGCGACGAGCGTGTCGAACACGCGCTCGCAATCGTCGAGGCTCGTACCCGCGAAGTGGGAGACATCCGTGGACGTTCCTCCCATGTCGAAGCCGATCACCTCATTGAAGCCGGCCGCGAGCGCGGTGGACACCATGCCCACGATGCCCCCGGCGGGTCCGGAGAGGATCGAATCCTTCCCGCGAAACGCCGAAGCTTCACTCAGCCCGCCCGCCGACTTCATGAAATACAGAGGTACGCGCTGGGTCCCGCGTGCGAGCTCGCTCTCGATCCGATCGACGTAGCGCCGCAGCACGGGTGACAGGTAGGCGTCCACCACCGTCGTGTCGCCGCGCGCCACGAGCTTCATGAGCGGACTGACCTCGTGCGACGCCGATACCTGCGGGAAGCCGACTTCGCGTG
>DATHEN010000905.1:0-6475 GCA_035318565.1 Polyangiaceae bacterium | reverse complement strand
AGTGCGATTTCGTGCAGATACTTCGGCTCGGCGAACTCATGCGCAGGCTCGAGCGCGAACAAGCTGTAACCATCCGCGACCAGGGCGCTGATCGCGTCCTCTGGCTCGTCGAAGAACCGCAGCGGGACGTTGCGCAGTGAGCCGGAGGTGGGCACCGGATCGAGGAAACGCATGCCGACCAGATACACGCCCTGGCCGCCCAGAGCATCCACGGTTCGGACTATGGCGGCGGCGTTGCGGATGGGCCGCAGCCGCTCCAGCACCACCACGAACGAGTGCGGCCCCGCCTGCGCCGTTTCACGGCCGCGGGCGTACTCTCGCTCGAAGCGCTGCTCGATGCCGCGGTTCTTCAGCCAAATGTTCACGCGACGCCAGAGCCGCCGCGGCAGTTTCCGTAAGCGCCTTCGCCGAATGAGTGACCTCGCTTGCGTGGATGAGCGCTGATTTTAGCGCGTTTTGTGCTAGCAAGGCTGGCTTCTTTCGCCGAAAATTGCCGGCGGCACGGCGCTCCTCATATGAAATGGCAAGACCCGCGCGAATCGAGCCGCCGACGCTTCCGTGACGCGCTGGCCGCGCCTCACACCCTCGACGAGGCGGAAGGCGGGGAGGCGCTGCATCGGCCGCGCGTGCGCACGCGCCAGGTTGCCGAGCTCGGCGTCGTCCTGCGCCGACTGCTGCGCGGGCACGTGCTCGAGCTGGCGTTGATTGTGGTTGCCCTCTCGATATCCACGGCGCTGCGCGTGGCCTATCCGGCGTCCCCGAAATTTGCGGTGGACTACGTGCTCACGGATAGGCCGGGGCCGAGCGGAATTCCCGCGTGGCTCGGGCTCCCGTCCGACCGTGTCACCCTGCTCATGCTCCTGGCCGGATCCATCCTGATTCTCGAAGTGATTGCTCTGACCCTGGACGTGGCCGGCCGCTACCGCTTTCGCTTGCTGAATTGGGGCGTCCAGATTCGCTTCTCGAGACGCGTCTACGAGCGTGCGCTCCATCTTCCGCTCTGGAAGCTGCACGGCATCCAGAGCGGCGGCATGACCAGCTTACTGCGGGAGGACGCGCGCGCCCCGTCCGACATTCTGTTTCAGCTGGTGATGAGCATGTGGCGCCCATCGCTCCAGCTCATCGGCGCGCTCAGCGTGCTCGCCAGCGTCGACCTCTTGCTGTTACTGGCGGCCGTAGTTCTGCTCGGCATGGTGTGGCTCACGCATCGCCGTCTGATCGGCAACATGCGCCCACTCTACCGCAACGTACGTCGCACGCGTCAGGGTGTGGATGCCGACATCGCAGAAGCCGTCGCCGGAGTACGCACCCTGCGCGCCTTCGGGCGCGAGCGCCTCGTAGTGCGCCGCTTCGTCACCGGAACGCACATCATGGTGCGGCACATCATGCGCGTGTGGTGGCGTTCGACGTACGTCGAGGTCGCCTGGCGCGTGGCGATGGCACTCGCCTCGGTGGCGGTGTTGGTTTACGGCGGCTCTCGCGTGCTCACCGGAGAGCTCACGCTTGGCGACTTATTGATGTTCCTGGGCTACGTCGCCCTGCTGCTCAGGCCCCTCGAGTCGCTGGTTTCCGGCGCCATGCGTTTGCAGGACGACTTGGCCGGCTTCAGCCGAACGCTCGACATCCTGGAAGAGGAGCCCGAGCTCTCGGGTGCGACGCTGTCGAAGCGGGCGCCCGCTGCAGACGTGCGCCCCGAAATTCGCTTCGAGAACGTTGGTTACACGTATCCAGACGGCGCCGAACCGCTGCTCGACGGCCTGACGTTCGAGCTCCACCCCGGGGAAACTGTGGCGCTCGTCGGCGTACGCGGCGCCGGTAAAACCACGACGGTGAACCTGCTGGCCCGCTTCTTCGATCCGGTGCACGGCCGCATACTGCTCGACGGCACCGACATCCGTGACTTCGCCGTGCCGAGTTACCGGCGGCTGATCGGGCTCGTGGAGCAGGACGTCGTGTTGTTCGACGGCACCGTCCTGGAAAACATCGCGTTCGGGGATCGACATGCGACGCGCGCCGAGCTCGAAGAAGCAGCCGATCGCGCCGGGGTCACCGATTTCATTGCGCGGCTCCCGCAGGGGTTCGCCACCCGGGTCGGCGAGCGAGGCGTGCGGCTCTCCGGCGGGCAGCGCCAGGCCATCGCACTGGCGCGCGCTCTACGCATGCAGCCCAAGATTTTGATCTTGGACGAAGCCACCAACAACTTGGACGGTGAAAGCGAAGCGCTGGTCCTGCGCGGCATTCGCGCGCTGGGTCCGACCTGCAGCCGGCTCGTGGTGAGCCACCGCCTCAGCGCGATCTGCGCCGCAGATCGCGTGCTCTTGCTGGAGTCGGGCAAAATCATCGAGCAAGGCTCGCACAGCGTGCTCTTGGCCCGCGGCGGACGCTACGCCGATCTGATCAAAAATCAGGTGTTGAGCTCCGAACGCTCGAGCGTGCGCGCCGCCTCGGCGTGAGCAGTCATGTCGGCCAAGTCACGATCGGGCATTCTGTACCCGTTCCAGCCGGCGCTGGTTCGCTACGGTTTGCGCGCGTTCGGCCGCACGTCTCCTGGACGCCGCTTCGCGGCGAGCTGGTACCAGCAGCGCGCCGAGCGCATGGCGCGTGAGCTCGGCGCCTTGCGCGGTGTTCAGGCCGTGTACCTGACCGGCTCGAGCCTGCGTGCGCCCCGGCTCGGCTATTCGGACATCGACCTGATCCTCGCCGTGGATGTGCCGTCGCTGGATGACGAGCTGAAGCTCCGTCACCGGCTCATGCAAGCGCTCGAGCGTCACAACCGCCCGTTCCAGCTCTTTCAGCACATCGACTACGTCGAGGCTGGTGATCTTCAGTTTCTGGCGCGGCTCGGAAATGCTTTCGCGCTAGGGCTGGGCGATTGGTCGCTCATGACGGGTAGCGACGTGCGCGCGCCGGCCGTCCCGATTTCGGCGCGACATGTCGAGCTCGCGCGGGGAGCGGAGAGCTTGCGACACTGGGTGAATCAATGCGGCATGCTGCTCGAAGGGTGGCAGCGCCGGCACCCGAGTTGGTCCAGTCACGCGGTGCGACGCATGCTTCACAGCGCGCTCTGCTTGTGGCTGGGTACGGACAAAACCTGGACTCTCGAAGGTCTCCTGGAGCTCGCGCGCGGGCGTCCGTGTGGACCGGCTCTCTCGCTCTTGTGCTTGGAGCCGGGACGCTGGAAACGCGTAAATGAGCCGACTTTTCGAGTGGCAGTCGTGCTGGCAGCCATCCTCGAAGTGCTCGAGGCGTGGGTGCAGCAGACCTTTCACGAGGTGGGGACCTGGCCCGCGTGTGCAGAGCCGGCGCGGCTGGAATGGGTGGGCCAGGACGATCTCGGTCAGGCATGCACGGCACTCGGGTTCGAAAACGTCCAAATGGCGCGGCGCGCCCCGGGGTCTCCTCAGCACGTGGCGTTCGTGACGGCTCCCGCGAGCATGACGTCTCTCGTTGCCTTGACCCGCTACGAAGCGTTGATACAGCGCATGCCTGCGCTGCCCGAAGAGCTGTTCGGAAAGGCCAACTATCCGATCCTCATGACACCCACGTTGTTCAAGGCCCTCGCGCTCGTGGAGCCGTACCCGCTGGTGGGCGCCAGCCTGGCGTCAGGAGCGGTGTGGACTTACCCAACGCACGTGAAACCGTCTCCCGCGCCCGCTCGCGAGGATCTGTTGACGCTCATCACCATGGCAGAAGTCATGCTGTTTTGGCGTCCGCGCGGGCGTTCGCTGCGCGTGCTGCGGGAAGGCAAGGCCAGTTTGGCAGCTTTGGCGAGAGACGTTTTATTCGTTGCACCGGCGCTGAGTGCACTCCGGGACGGAAGCGCACACTGCTCCGGCACCCCCGGCCACGACGTGAAACGGAACGAAGCGGAGCTCATCGGCCGTTTGCGGGACCATCTGCAAACCTTGCGGCTGGAGCTCGAGTCAAAGCCGACCTGAGCGCGCGCGACGCGCTCACTCGAGCTTGGGCGCTTCGCTAAAGAGGCGCGCCGCCTTCTGCAGTACGTCTTGTTTCCAAGCGTCGTTGCGCAGCAACACGCGCTCGAACGGGAGCGCGTCCTCCGTGATCAACTCTACTGGACCGGGCGCACGTGCCAACAGCTCATGTGTATGGAAAACCTCCAGTCCTGCTGATGTGCGCTTGAGCTGGCGCAGCTTTCCCGTGACCTCGGCGTGGCGCCGCGAGTCCTTGATGCCGACTAGAAACAGATGCCCGGACGGTGACTCACGCAGGAGCCATCCAGGGCCATGCGCCGCTTCGAACGTACGCAAGGTCTCGAACAAGAACTCGTACACGCCGTGCTTGCCAATCCATTGGATCATCATGCCCGCAGGCGTCAGCGCGCGCGACGCCTCCTGCTGAAATTCCAGCGCCAAAAAGCCGCCTTGGTGCTGCATGGTCGGCCATAGAACATCCACGTAGACGACGTCGACACGTGCGGTACGCAATTCGGCGCGTGCGTCTCCCAGTCTTACTCGTTCGAACATTTCGTCGGGCAAGCCGTATTCGGCGCGGGCCAACCCCAGCACTGCCGGGGATATCTCGACGACCTCCAGCCGAGAGGAGGGTGCCCGTCTTGCCAACAAGCGCAAGTGACACGCCCCACCCAGGCCAGCGGCCAGGATCGATCGCCCTTTGGCCTGAATGGCCTCGATCACATCGAGCACGAGAGCGGTGTTGCGACACTGCTGCCCCCCCGTCGAGGAGGCCACGACGCCGTAGGCGAACAGCGCCTTTGCGCGCCGCTTCGAGTTCTCGCCTCCTGTCAGAGCGAAGATCCCATACGTGTCCTCCGCCAGCCGTATGAGGTTCCGGCGCAGCCGCTGAGTGGCGATCGCCCTTTCCGGCAGTAACGCAAATGTCAAAAGAACTGTCAGCGCGGGTAAACTTCGCGCGACTCGGGTTGCGATTCCCGTGCTCGGGGTGAGCGCTCCTGCGGCCAGGAGGAGTGCCGCGGGCAGCAACAAGCCGCGCACGGTTCCGATCGTGTCCAAAACCACGAACGTAGTCACCACCGACCCCAGCAGATTTCCGCAGGCATTGAAACACAGGATTTTGCCCGCGACAGCCGCTTTGCCGAGACCGAGTCGTTGCTGTTCCTCGGCGCAGGCGTAGGGAAACAGATATCCAAACGGCGCCGCGGTGAGCACGAGCAGCGCGGCGCTCACGGCGAACTGCGGGGCACTCGGCTCCGGCGATACCACCCCCAGTTTTTCGGGCAGCGAGCCAGCAGAAAACAGCGCAAACAGCAGCAGCGCTGCAGGCGGTGTGGCAAGCGCCAGCGTCACACTCATCCAACGCGAACGGCGAGCAAACACAAAACCGCCCACACCTAGGCCAACGATGAAACTCCCAATCAAAAGCGCGATCACCGTGGAGCTGGCCACATTTCCCAGACGCATGCGAAGGACTCTCAATAGGAGTAGCTCGAGCGAAAAGGACGCGGCGCCGACCAGGCAGCTGAACAACGCCATGCGCGTGGGCTTGAGCAGTGCCCTGAAGCTGCTCAGCGATTCCTTCGCGACTATCGCCTGAGCTGGCGTTTTGAGCACGAACAGTGCGGCCAGCAAATTCAGACTCGGCGCCGCAAACCAGCTCGTGCTGATTGGAGCAAAAATTAGCCCCACACTGCCCGTAAACAGGGCGCCACTGCCGGCGCCAAGCAGATTGGCGCCGTAGAGCCGGGCAATGGTCGACGCGGCAGCAGTCTCGTTTGCTGGAGCCGCCGCCGTGAGCATCGGCAGCGTGACTCCCATGAGCACGCCCGGCAGCATGACGACGGTAACGGCGAAGAGCAGCGAGCTGGCGAGCACGCTCCAGCTCCCCAGCTCCGCAAAAAAGATGCTCAGCGGCACGCGCGCCGTAACCCATGCCGCTGCGTGAACGATGGCCGATCCGCACAGTAACAGCTCTGCGATCACGAAGACGCGACTCGGCAGCACGCGCCGTCTCTCGACGTGAGCGGCCAATACCGCGCCGGCCGCCAAGGAGGCTGAAAAAGTGCCGAGTACGACGCCCATCGCCACGCTCTCCGCGCCCAGGAGAAACGTGCCTACGCGTACCCAGATCAGCTCGTAACTGAGGGCCGCAAAGCCGGAGCAGAATGCCGCGATCAGAAGCGGTAAGTTGGAAAGCGCGCGTGACATGTCGGCTGGCTCAGCTTGGCTTGCAAGGAAGCGCGACTGGCGATTGTAGTCGCAGAGTTTCGAGGCTAGCGTATTCGTTTTAATGGCACGGCCGACTCTCGTGGTGCTCGTAATGCTCTGCATGGCGTGTTCCGACGAGCGGCTGCAGGCGCTGGGGCGGGATGCGGGAACGCAGCAGCCGGACGCGGGCGAGCTCGACTCTAGCTCGGAGGCAGACGCAGGGCCGTGGACGGTACGCGTGGAAACGTTCGCGCGACAGCCGCTCGTCGCCGACATTCTCGTAACAGGGGCTCCTCTCGCCAGTACGAGTTGTGCGCTGCCTGGCGATC
>DATHEN010000904.1:0-4565 GCA_035318565.1 Polyangiaceae bacterium | reverse complement strand
CCCACGCTCGGCTGCGATGAGCTCCGCTCGAGCGACGTTCTGGTAACGCGCGACCTGTGCGGCAGCGGCGGCCGCTGCGTCGGCGTGTCCGGCCGCGCTGCGCGCAGCGCCTGCGGCGTTCTGCGCTTCCAGACCGGCTTCTGCCGCAGCAGACGCTACGACGGAGAGCTCTCGCGCGGCCGCAGCCACGTCGCGCGCGCTGCGCGCCGCATCACGAGCCGCTTGTGCGCGGGATGCATCGCCGAGTGCGGCTTGAGCCGCGCTGTAAGCCACTGCGGCGGCTCTGCCGGCGAGCACCGCCACGTTAGCCGCGCGCGATGCGGCTGCTGCCGCCGAACGCGCCGCGATGTCAGCCCGCTGCGCGGCGTAGATGGCGCTGCGCGCCGCGCCCGCTGCGTTCTGCGCGGCGTCCGCCGCTCGTCCTGCAGCGTCGGCCGCCTGGCGCGTCGAGATCTGCGTTTGCGCGAGCTCTTGGGCGGCGCGTTCCGCGGCTTCACGCGCCAGTCGCGCGGTTTCTTTCGCGCGCTCAGCGGCTTCTTTGGCAAGCTTCGTCTCCTTGACGGCGGTATCGCGAGCCTCTTTGCTGGTTTCGACGAGTCGAGCCAAGGTCGTCAACTCTTGGTCGCGCGCGCGCGCGACGTGCTGCCCCGTCACGATGAAATCCGCCACGTCACTAACGGAGCCTTCCAGAGCTCGAGCCGCGGCTTCGCGCGTGACCGGTCCGCCCGTGCTGATGATCTGCGCGACTTTCGCGCGATCGTCGATCGTCCTCGCGTCGATTTGACCGAGCAGAAGAAAGTGCGACTTTTTCTCGTCGCTGACGTCGAGCGCTTTGACAGCCGCTGCACGCACTGCGGGCCCGCCGAGCGCCATCACCTGTGCCACGCGCACGCGCAGGTCCGTGGACAGCGACGCGCGATAGCCGCCGGCCAAGAACGTTTGGAGCACATCGCGAGAGCCGGCCAGCGCCGTTTGCGCGGCCAACTTGAGCGAGGGTCCGCCCTGGGCCAAATACTGCGACGCGCGCGCGCGCTCGTCATGTTGCTGCAGTGCAGGGTAAGCGTCCCGAAGGAACGTGCGCACATCGTCGTCGGAACCGACGCTGGCTGCCTCTGCCGCTCGTCGCACGCCGGATCCGCCGGTGCTCAGGAGCCGTACGACCTCGCGCCGGTCAGCGAGAATCGGAGCGCCGCTGTCGCGGGTCCCGCTGTCGTTAGTGAACGCCGAGCTGGCGTGCTCCTGTCGCGTGTCGGCCGGTTCGGCCGTGCAGGCGGCCCAAGCGCACACGCCGAGCGCCGCCAAGATGCAGCCGCTCAGCTTGCGCCCGCGCCACGACCGGTGAGAGCCCCGATGACCTGCAGCTCGATGCTTGTTCATGATTTAGCCCTCTCTCGTGCGCTGCGGAGCACGTCCGGGGCAGCGCATGTGGCTCACATGTAAGCCATCGTGCCGGGCTTGGGGCGTGACCATTCCGTAATCACCGCGGTGATCACGCGATGGTCACGCCCTGTGGTGGAGCCCGGCGGGAGAAGAAATCGACCCTTCCACGTCGGCGGACGGACGACTGTCGGCATGACAGCGGACAACGCGTCCGCCGGGCGGCAAAGTCGCGCAATTCGCGCGGGATCTGGGGCACCGGACCCGACAACATCTACATCGGTGGCAGCGGCCTCTACCGCGGCCGATTGCCGTAGCGCGCCAGACTGGTACTACTGCGCCGAATTTCCTGGGCCCTTGCAAGAAGGCCCGTGCTGCAGGTTGCTGCCCTACCGGCCGAGCGATCGCTACCTGGGTTCCTTGAAGCGCTCACGACCTATGAGATGTGTGTTGCAACTTCGTCACCGCGTGTCCCTACGCGTTGCGAAGCAGAAGTGCGGCCGTTCATCTGAGCCCTGAATCAGCGGGAGAGGAGTCGAATGGGGCGGCGAATCCATCGTCGTCCCACTCCGTGCGGAGGAGTCGCCGGCGCGAGCTTCAGATCGGGAAAAGCGCGGCACTGCGGATTGTCGTCCCCAAAGTCGCTCGGAGCCAAAGCCGCGCTTATGTCTGCTACGGAATTTTTGCACAACGCTCTGACCAGCGCTGGAAGTGGCCTTGAATCTAGCGCATGGAGAGACTCCGGAAGTAGCTTCTCCACCAACCCCCGTCGATCGACGTCTGGAACCTTGCTGCTCAGTATGAGGAGGTTCTTGGCGTCTATCAGAACATCGCTCGGACCCCGGGCTTGCTGGACGTATGACGTGGTCGCGAGACGGTGAACGAATCCCACGGCGCTCGAGCAGGGCTGTGGGGCGGGGCAAATCGCAGTCACGGCTGTCCAGCCGCTCAGGTCCGCGTGTCGCCAGATTTGCCGATTCGCCTGTTCGAGCGCAAAGCACGAATTAGGGCAACGCTCGGCCTCGGTGAGAGTAGCGAGTACCCTGGCCAGTTGCGAGCCGCTCAGATATCGAACACGACGGAGCGCGGCGACCGTGTCGGGATCGGGAGCCGTCGGACAAATGCGTTTCGCCGCCGACACGAGAGCCGCGAACTCTTCACCTGTATAGGCTACCGCGAACGCACCCTTCAATACCTGGCAGAGGTCGGTCGCTTCCGCTGCTGTCGCGGTCGAGCTGAACGCAGCAACGACTTCATCGAATGCCGTCGGCTCTTCCTCCGCCCCATCGTGCTGCGTCTCGAGTGCCAAGCGCACCATCCGGTCGCGCGTGTCGCGGCCGAGCCCTGGCCAAAGAATCGCGATACTCCGATTCAAGTCGTTGCTGATACCGGGGCGTGGTCGCGCGGCCCTGGCCGTCTGAAGGGACTTCAGCAACTTGGTCGCAATGTTCTCGCTCAGCCCAGTGACCTTGTTCTGGTACTTGCAGAGGGTAGCGCGCGTGAACACACGTAGCGATTCGGGCAGCATGCTCCGGCCGTCCAGATAGAGCGATTGGTTCAAGATCGTTTCGAGTGCCGGCGATGGATCGAACTCGAGACGAATCCGAGCTTCTTCGACCCCCAGCTCACAAAGCGTAGCGACCCAAAGCCACTTCTCGGGGTCGTCGTCCCGGAGCTCCTGCTCGTCGACCAGGCTCACGAGCTGGGTCTTCAAAGCCGTGGGCACTGGGGCGCCGCTGAGCACTTCCGCGTAATCGAGCAGTAGCCAGCGATTTCCCCGATGAGCGCTCAACTCGAGCCCGGCCAGAACTCGTTTCAGACGATCGCTTTGAGCTGCTGATGCGACTTGCTGAATGCCGTACCAGACTTCCATTGCAAACAGCGGATTCTTGGTTGCCTCCACGAGCTTGATGAGGCGATCCCTGCCCGTGTGCATTTCTGCATTCGATGGAGTCCAGGTCAGCTGACTGGACGGGAGGTAGCGAAACAAGTGCGGCCCTCTTCGCAAACGCACGTATCGAGTGCTCGAGTTACGGGGTGGTGGTGGTGTATCGGGAACTCGAGCGGCGGCGATCCGTCGCTGTCGTTCGGCCAGGGCGCCATAGTCGACGTCCGACTCGTCCAGTTGCGACAGCATCTCGACCGTGAGATTCAGGTCGTCCGCGAGTGAGTGGCGTAGCAGGTCGACTGCGGTTTTTCGCCGACTGTTCGAGAGATGCAAGGCTGCTACGGCGCAGTCCTCGCGAGTGCCGGTCCTCCCAACGCGAAAGCTCGGGAAGTCGTGTTCAAAGGACCAAATAAAACGCTGCACCACCTCGCGGCGAGCACAGGGCATCAGGGTTCGCTCGATGAAATCGCTCGCCTCCGGCAGCGCTGGGGGCCACGGCTGTCGCCCGTACACTCCGTCCGCAATCGACGTGTCCGTAGGCCAGCCCATCTCGAACGCGCGAAAGCGCTCCTCGGGCGACGCTTCCTGGAAAGCTTCGCGACAAACGATCGATACGCCGAGACGCGAATCGCGCCCGGGCGGGCAAGCCATGAGCAGCTGCCAAGCGCGAAAGTCGGCGTGAATCCAGGACGAAACACCGTGAAGAGCCGCGCCCGCGAGCAGATACGGAGCGAAACGAAGCGCGCTCAACGACGCGTAGCGCGGTGCTTTGACATAGCCTTTTCGGGCAGGTTCGTTGCGCCAGATGCGGAATTGGAGCATCGGCGGGAGCAGAGCGCGCCACGCGTCGAGAATGCCGGTCGCCGTTTCAAACTCGCGGTAGCGTCGCCGGAACTCTTCGGCCAGGGCGTCGCGGCGTCGAATGGCCTCCGTGATCGCCGGCGCAAAAAAGTCGTGAAACAGCATCCAACGCCGTTCGTCGCCGTCGCCTCTACACTTGACGAGCTCTTCTTGTTCGAGAGCGGTGAACGCCGCACGCAGCCCGGCGTCGTCACCGATGAGCTCGGACTCGAGCACCTCGCGGGTACGCGCACCGTCCTCGTCGATCAATTGTCTGAGCGCTGCCAGCGTCGCTTCGACGCTCAGGTTTCCTGCCGTCGCAGCGGCTCGTGCTTTCTCGGTGATGAGCGTCCCCACCAAACCGTCCAGACGTCCGACTGCATCGTAGGCTGCGACTGTCAGAGCCGGCAGCGTGTGCAACGCCCTCAGAGCCAGGCTGAGCTGCACGGGGTGAGCCACC
>DATHEN010000903.1:0-2170 GCA_035318565.1 Polyangiaceae bacterium | reverse complement strand
ACGCGGTCGAAGTCGGGGCGTGTGGCTGGTCGACTGGGTGACGCGTTTTGCTCGCACCGCACCGGCCGAGCACATCGGGCTGTAGCGCCCTATCGACCTGTCACGAGGTTCCTATGGGACCTTAGGGCAGCTCAGCGCGCGCCAAAAGATTCGAGAAGTCCCTAGTTAAAGTCGACGAACGGCACGTACACCGACACGGAAATATCAGCCCGTGCAATGCCGCGCTTATCCTGCTCATCGAAGCGAGCGAGCGGCGCGTAGCCGAAGCCGCCACCGATGATGACGTGCACATCTGGGTTTCCCAATGACAATCCTGCGCTGATGCGGGGCATTAGCGCGGTGCCCGCTTCCGGCTTCACCGTCTCTCCTTCGGCCGTGGCGGCGTACTGACCTAAGTCAACGAGGCTCAGCTGTCCATGAAATCCAAACAGGAAGAGCGGACCCTTGAAGAACCGCTCCGGCAGTACGTCCAGGGCAAACCCTACGGGCAACGTCAGAGCCACACCTTTCGATTTGCATGGATTCTTCTCGCAGCCTGCGTCGGCTGCGCCGTCCTGCCGGTCCCAGCGCGACCAAGAGTACCCGCCCCCCACTCCGACGCCTATGGACACGACCGTATGACCGCCTCTGTCGGCGCGATCGGTAGCGGCGTCGATCAGGTCGTTCATAGCTTTCTTGCGCTCCTGGAGTCGGAGTTTTTCGAGTTCCTGATCGTCGTCCGACTCAGTATTCGATCTCGGTCTGTACGAGGCTGCGTACGCGAGCACGGCGTTTAGGGTTGAGAACGCCTTGCGTACCTGTGCCGAAGTCACCGTGATGCACGATTCGCCTTCACCACATTTGCGCGCCACGGCATCGGCGATCGCGTCGCCGAGAAATGCGCCAGCAGCACGCGCCGCACGCTCGGGTTCCTCGTCGCTCACCGCGTTGACGATTTCTCGCAGCAGCACCAGGTGCTTGAGCATCTCGGGCGTGTTCGGTTTGGCGTTGTTCAGCGCTGCCACTGCTACTCGGAACTGGTCCGTTGCTATGTCGACAGTACTGGCGCTCTTCCAGCTGCACAGATCCGGGCCGATGAAAGTCGTCAACTGCGTCGCCCAGTAATCGTCGGTGCAGGCCCACTCCATGATCAGGCCCCTGAGCATTTCCTGCGCTTTTTTCGAATCCTGCTTCGCCTCGACCGAAGCCCAGCTGCAAAGGTTCTGCCTATGTTGGCTGCACCCGACTCGCCTGCAAAGCTGGTTCGTCCTTTCGGTTGGCTCGCCGTGGGACTTACACAGCGCATTCAGCGTCGCGTCGAGCGTGCGCAACGTTTCGCGCACCCAAGCCGTCTCTTTCAGAAGATCATCGCCCCGTGCGCGAACCATCAATGAGAACAAATCCATAACGAAATTTAGCGCGACTTTTGCAGTGGCTCTGGGCCCGGCACCGGTCGGGGGCTGGAAGACGTCCATTGCGCGCGCCAGCACTGGCACGAGCTCGTCCCACTCGGCGAACGCAGCCTTCAAGTCCGGATTCAATGAAGCTTGCATTTCTCGTTGAATTCTTGATGCCAAGTCATCGGCGCTACAGCGGCCTTCCTGCACGCACTCCGCGACCAGCGTCAAACCGGCCTCTATGGCGAGCCGCAGCAAATAGGTCTTGCTCTGACGCTGATTGGCCGCGTCCGAAAAGCCGATCTGCGCGGTCTTCAACAACAGCAGCTGCGAATCGCGCTCCGTGAGCATTGCGCGTCCTTCGATCGCGGCGAGAACAGCGGAGTGAACCGCCGGTATGAGCAACTGGCGCACGTCTTTGGGTAGCAGGCTCGCCTCGCTGCTCAGGGCGCGCATCAAGAGTGCTGAAAGATCACCGGTCAATGCACGTGCGAGCATTTTCGGAACGGCGGCCAACACTTCGACGTTGGTCGTCTGTAGCAGGCTGCAGGTCGCTGGAAACAAGCGCGCGTCGGACACGGCTAGGCCGAAAACAGATTTAAGACTGGTCCCTTCGAAGCTCTTTTCCGTCAACTCCGTGCAGAATCGCGCGGTCAGGTTCTGCTTGATGAGCTTCGTGCCGAGTGCTTTTGCTCGTTCGACGGCCACGGCGGCTGTCACAGCCGCCAGCTCCGTGACGAGCGGCGTCAGCGGGTCGAAGGATCGGGTGCGCGCAACCGGGAGCTCACGTCCCA
>DATHEN010000902.1:0-2385 GCA_035318565.1 Polyangiaceae bacterium | reverse complement strand
CGCCCAAGCCCGTGGATCGTCGGTCTTGTTTCTGTCAAGGCGCACTGCGCCGCGAGCGAGGTCGAGGTCGCCCCACGTCAGCGCCAGCACCTCGCCCTCGCGCATGCCCTCGCGCGAAAAGAAATCCCCAGAGGAGGCGGTACTCGAGCGGAACCGTTTGGCACGCCATCAACCTTCGGTCTTCATCGGGAAACAGGTATGCAAGCGCCTTTTGCTTGCCGACACCTGGCAGGAAGCCGCGAGGAATCGGCGAGCGTTCGATGAGACGCAGCGGGTATACCGCCATCGTCAGGACGCGCGCCATGAGTGCACCGACGCGCTGCCGGGTCGCGGGCGTCAGCTTCGGGGGCAGCTTGCGCATGACGTCCTCGCAGTGGTCCAGCGTGATGCCATCGATCGGTAGGTCTTGCAGCAGCGGGTACACGTAGAGCCCGAGCCGTGAGACATCGGTGTGCGCGCTGCGCTTCACTCGGATTTGGTCGGGATACTGTCGAGCAAGCGCTCCGCTCGTCCACTGCTCACCGATCTGCCGAAAGGTCGGTGCGGAAGGCGCACTAGCTGGGCACAGTTCACCACCGATCAGCTCGCCCGCAACTGTCAGCGCGTTCCGAAGCAGGCGCGGTGATGCCGTCGCAACCATCTCGACTGCCTTGCGTGCTCGCTCAAGATCGACGCCGGCAAGGCGCATGCGTCTCGCGACATCCGCCAGCAGCTGCGCGCGCTCAATAGCCTCCTCCTCCGTACGGCAGTTCGACATCGCGAAGCTCTCGCGCAAGTTGCTCGCTACTCGGATTCGCGCAACTGCGCTGCCGTTGAACCAACGAACATGACCTGTCGCTTGCTTCGCCATCGGGATTGCCTGCGAGAATCTAGCGCGCAGCAGAGCGCCATGGAACACGCGCGAGCCCGAGAGATCCGCGTAGTCTCTCGCACTCCTCCTCGTCCGTGAGTTCGCGCGGCGGTTTTTGCCGCGCCGCCTCGCGCTCCAGAGCCTGCAAGAGCGCCGCTGCCGGAATGACGCCCTTGCCGCCGACCCGCCAGATGGGCACGCCCAGCCGCGGGGCGTTCTCGCGCAGCCAGCGCCACGGCATCCCCGTCATGTCTATCGCGTTGCCAGGCCCGATCGTTAGCGGCGCCGCCGCGCCGACGCGTGGGACCGTGGCCAGCGCATCGTACATCCCGGGTCCTTCGCGTCTGGTGCGGGCCGTCACGAAACCCGATGCTACACAAAATATATTTAGACGCAATATACAATCGCCGACTGTATGCGGTCCCATTCCAAACCGGCAGCCATGGCTGCCGGTTGCAGTGTTCGCAGCGCCTGTGCGCCGAGCGCCGAGCCACCTGCCGCGAACGATGTCGATGCCGCCCAGCGTGGGCGTCCTACGCTCTCGGTAGAGCATCGCCTCGATGCTTGACCTCGCTCAGCTGCCGGGCTGCGTACACGATGCGTGCGCCCGCCTGCCCCGCGCGCCGCACCACGTGGACCAGGGTCGCCCGCGCCCGCCCGTACTACGCACCGCCTGGCGGCAGCACGCGCCACCCAGCGGTTCGACGGCCGAACCTCCCACTTCAGTCGCAGAATCTCTTGTGCCTGGAGATGAACGCTGGCTCGCTTGCCTGGCCGGGACGTTCTTCGAGGCCGGTCAGCGCGATCGCTTTCCGCTGGCGCTTGGTCTCCTCGCCAACGCGCGTCTGCGCGCTATTCCGACCCGTCGCCAGTCGAGATGCTGACGATGCGGCGCTGGGCGATCACTATGCGGCGACGGCGGCGCTTCGACGCGTGCAACTGGCTTGAGCGTTCGAGGTGCGCCCTACGCTTTTCCCATGACGACCCAGCGCAGCACCCGACCTGTCAGCGAGTCAATCCATACCGCACGATGCTCCTCAACGATCAGCTCGATCTCGGGGTAGTCCAACTCGAGGATCAGCGCTTCCTTACCTTGTACGTTCCAGATGGTCATACCGACCTATCGGGCAGAGCGTCAGCCAGTTGCGCAGCGCCCTCGGGTCCGAACTTGCGTGCGAACCTCGACCGACTGCCGGGACCGACCTCACGACTACACCAAAAGGTCAAGGTTCCCCGGCCAATCGGCGACCATTCCTTGACCGGTGCTTCGAAAGGCGAAGCGGTGCACACCTGCTCGCCGCACTCGCGAAATCGGCGTGAACCGCTATCTGGTACTGAGTCCGGCCGGCGCCGCAGCAGCATTGTGGGCGATGAGCGGGCGCGCGCGAAGCCCAGCACGTCGATGGCACCACCGGCGCCCGCCATGGGAAACCGGCACCATCGTGCCACGGATTCTACGCGCGCCGATTCTGCTTGGGAACGACAGCGACTTAGCTCGGCGCAGCCAGCCGCGAATGCGGGTTACTCCACAGTGT
>DATHEN010000901.1:0-2193 GCA_035318565.1 Polyangiaceae bacterium | reverse complement strand
TGAACGCGGACCTTCACGGCGGAGCTCGGGTGAAGACAGCTCAGAAAAGGTCTGCGAAAAACTTTGAATGTCCGCGAACGAATCACTCGGCGTCTGGTCGAGCACATGTTTGCCACTTTCCCGCAGCTCCACGTTCGCTAGCAGGTGTTGGCCGCTCGCCGCGGGCAGGTGCAGGCTGTGTGCGTCGAGTGAGCGCGGCGTGACGCATTCCATGACGCCGCTCAGCGTGGCCTCGGGATCGCGCAGACTGCGCTCGATGGCCCGGCGCCGGAACAGGCGCTTCTCTCCGAAGTGCTTGTGCATGAAGCTCGACACGTCGCGTGACTGGATGAAGGCACCGCAGCTGGCCATGACACGCTCGAGCTCGAGCTGCATTTCCTCGGCCGTCGAGAAGCGCTTCGAGGGGTCGCACTGCATCGCCTTCTCGATCACCGCTTCGATCTCGGCGGGGACCTCCGGTGCCACGTCACGAATGCGGGGTAACTCGCCGCGCGCGAGTGCTCTGACCACGCTGTTCTCGGCAGCGGTGCCCCACAGGCGCCGCTTCGCGACGGCTTCCCAGAGCATGATTCCGACCGGGAACAGGTCGGCGCGTCGATCGAGCGTCGTTTCACCGAGCAGCTGCTCGGGCGGCATGTAGTGAAGCTTACCTTTGACGACCCCGGCGCGCGTATGCTGCTCGGCGGCGCGCACCTTGGCGATCCCGAAGTCGAGCACCTTCACCGGTCCGTCGTGCAGCACCACCACGTTCTGTGGCGAGACATCACGGTGTACGGCATTGAGAGGTTTGCCGTCGAAATCGCTGAGCTCGTGGAAATGGTGCAGGCCGGCGAGCACCTGCGTCATGACGTAGAGGTGCAGCGAGAGCGGCATCGCCTGGCCGGTTTGCGCGTCGATCGTCGAGAGCGCGATGCCGTCCAGGTACTCCATCACGATCACGGGCGTGCCCGCGTGCTCGACCACCTCCAGAACTTGCACCACGTTGGGGTGGTTCATCTGCGCGGACAGCTCGGCTTCGCGACGGAACGCGGCACGGATCTCCGGCTCCATGGCGAGCTCGCGGTTCAGGATCTTGAGGACGACGAGCTTTCTGATTCCCGAGGCGAGGCTCTCGGCGAGAAAGACTCGAGCCATACCGCCGCGTCCCAGCTCGAGAAGCGGGCGGTAATTGCGCCGAGCAATGTTCAGCTCGTCTGCTTTGTTGGTGTTCATCCTCTGCCCTCTCGAGCTGCCAATCTCCTCGCCATCTTCGCTTCGAAGCGCCGCGAGCCGCTCCGGGCGCTCGCAATCGCTGAAACTCGACAAGGTGAGCGGCCGAAATCAGCCGCCTTTCGATCCCTAGTTCGATCTTAGATCGGGCGATCCGGGGCCCGACTTAAGAGCCGCTGGCAGTCCCGTTGCTGGGAAGCATCAGATGGACGCATATGGGGGGCAATACCCCATATTAAAATGTGTGATCGGGCCTTAATCCCGGCTGGTGACGGTCGTTCGCAGCGACGCCGCTCACGCCCCGAGGCTGTTTTGCGGCTGCGCGAGTTTCAAAACGAGAAAAGCGGCCCTCCGCGCGCGACTCATATCATCGGCACGCCGGCGCGGCGGCGCGGCAGCGGAAACGCGGCGTCCAGCGCGGCTATCTCCGCGGCAGCCAGCGTGACGGCATCGGCCGCGGCGTTCTCGACCACGTGCGCTTCTCGCGACGCCTTCGGGATCACGAACGAGCTCTCGTCGCGCAGCAGGAACGCCAGCGCCACTTGCCGCGGCGTGATGCCGCGCTGCTTCGCGATCGCTTCGAGCACCTGACCGGGACGGCTCTTCGCGGACGGGAAGTTGCCGGATCCGAACGGGCTGTACGCGACCAGCGCCACGCCGAAGCGTTTGCAAGCGGGCAGCACCTCGTGCTCGATGCTGCGCTCCTGAAGGTGATAGAGCACTTGATTGCAACGAATGCGGCCGGGGCCCGCCAGGCGCACGGCTTCGCCGAGCTCGCGCGCATCGAAATTGGAGACCCCGAACGATCGAATCTTGCCGGCGCGCTCGAGCTCTTCGAAAGCCGCCAGCGTGTCAGCCCAGGGTCGATCCCCCGGCCAGTGCAGCAGGTAGCAATCGAGATAGTCGGTTTTCAGGCGCTCGAGACTGCGCTCACACGCCGTGATCGTGCCACGCCGCGAAGCATTGTGAGGCAGAACCTTCGAG
>DATHEN010000900.1:0-2648 GCA_035318565.1 Polyangiaceae bacterium | reverse complement strand
CACGAAGCTCTTGCTGAGCGGTCTGGCCGTGGGCGGCGCGGCGCTCAGCGGCCTCTCCGACTCGAACGCTTACCAGCTCGCTGGCGGCGCCGTCGCGGCCGGTTCGCTGACTGCGCTCGCGGCCGGTGCAGTCGCCGACCGAGCGCAGCGCTCACAACGCCCTGGCCCCTTTCCCCGCAGCCACCTCATGGCCGTCCCCTTCAGCATTCCGCCCGGCCTCTTCACGCGACGCTGGATCGTGCTCAACACCCCAGCGGCCAGCGCAGATCTCGGCTGCATCACGACCATGATCATCGGCTACGAAACCGACGCCCGCCAACGCGAGCGCGTCGCTCTCAGCTTCCGTTCCGCTGCCGGCCGCTCGGAATGGCAACGTCCGGCGTGCAAGAAGAGACGGCACTCGTGACTCGCATTCTCGCATCACGCGATCAACTCGCACGCGCTCGAGCACAGCAGTCGACGCTTTTAGATTCGAGATCGCAGCAGCTTGCGGCGCGAGCTTGTGAAGGCCGTAGCGCGCGTTGCAGCATGCTCGCCGGTGGGGGTGAATCGAAGGAACCGTCCAGTGAACCGTCCAGCGCATGCAGCAAATCACCACGTCTGGCCGATGGTGCTGGCCCTTTCGATCGTGCTGGCATGTACCGATGATCCAAAAGCTCCCGCGGACGCACCCATCGCAGGACAGGCCTCGAGTCCTGTCACGGCCGGCGTTCCGGGAGGCGCGCCCATCACCGGCGCCCCTAGCGGAACGACGGGCGCCGCAGCAGGAAGCCCGGCATCGTCAGGAGCAGGCGGAGCTGGAGCAGGAAGCGCTGCAACCGGCGGCTCACAGGCAGCGAGCGGTGGCACGGGGCCCGAGCCGGCGGGAAGCGCTGCGGACGCGGGTCTGATGGGCGACGCGGGCGGTTCGATGGAGCCGCTCGATATCCCCGAGCCCGTGAAGGACCCCGTCGTGTGGGGCTACGGGGTCGGCATCACCGACGTGCCCGCGGCCGTCGACTTCTATACCAAGGTCATGAAGATGACCGTCGAGAAGGAAGTCACGCGCGACAATCGAACCGAGACGATCTTGTACGGCGCGGAAGCCAAGCGCGGTGCGCGCCTCGTGCTGATGAAATTCAACGACAACCGCAACACTCGGAAGATCACGACCAAGCTCGTCTGGCAATCGTCGGCTGCAAGCGGCGTCAATCGCGACGCGTCTTCGTACCCGGACTACGTGAGTCGCTTGAACATCGGCATCGTGCAGTTCGACGGCCCCGAGACCTACATCCAAGAGGTCGGCGGCGTCTTCGACACGGAAGCCGACGGTACGATCACCGTTCCATACCTGGTGGCCATGGGCTTCAGCGTGAGCGACCTCGCAGCAGCGAGGACTTTCTACACGACCGCGCTGGGCATGGACGAATCCCCGACCGGCACGTTCCCCGTCACCGACGCGACCGGCTCCGCCACGATCACGGAGTACACGCTCGTTCATCCCGGAGGCCCCGCGTTCGTGCTGCAGAGCTGGAGCCCCATGCGCAACTCCAAGGACAATCCCGTCAAGGTCGTGCTGATGGTGCCGGACGCACAGATGACCGCGGACGCGGTCGTTGCCGGCAACGGCACGATCGTCGAGCCAGCCAAGCGCTCGCCGGTCTACGACAATCGCCTCCTGATCGTGGCCAAGGACGCCGATGGCTACGTGATCGAGCTCGTCCAGTAAGCGCGCTCACGAATCACAAGCAGCGCTCAAGCAACGCGGTTGCAGTCCCGGGATGCGGCGGTAGCCCGCGCGGTTTCAACAGGAAGCTGTCCTGGCGGCGATGGCAGCTCGTACAGACGACCTGGTCGAGCCCGATGCACATGGCCTGCTCGTCCGAGAGCACCTGCTCGACCGCGGGATCGATCGGTGTATCGGGCGTCGGACGCTCCTCGACCGGTGGAATCGCTGCATCGGGCAAGCGCGCGGGCCCGGGGTCCACACACTCGCCGTTCGCCACCGTCGGCGTGCCCGGCGGCCCCGGTGGTACTCCGATTGGACGCAGCACGAAGCCGTCGCCGCGGCGATGACAACCCGCGCACGCGGCCTGCGTGAGTCCGAGACAGCTCGCCTGCTCGAACGTCAGCGTCACTTCGCCCGGCGCCGCGCTCGTGGTAGGCGGCACGCCCTGGCCGTCGTCCTCGTCGATCGCAGTAGCAGCACCCGCGCCCGCGTCGCTGTCGCTGTCGGTGTCGGACGGCTTGCGCTCGCCATCCCGCGACGGCCGCTCGGCCAAGGCAGCGCAGCCGCACACCAGGATGAGAGCGCTACAGAAAGCTGCTCCTCTCATCGCGTTCGCTCCGACCGCCCGGGCCCGTACGTACGCGTAGTACCCACGCACTACGGCGGTCACTCTAGAGATCGTCGGGGAGTTGCGGCGGCGCCGGCTTCTCGCTGGCGGGCTTCTGCTTCGCGGGCTTCTGCTTCGCGGGTTTGCTCTTGGCCAGCGCCTGCTCGGCGGCAGCGCGCTGCGCCTCTGCCTCGTTGCGCGCGTTCGCAGCATCCTTGGCGAGCGCAGTCGGCAACTGTTCGTTGGCCGACTGGTCCAACTTCTGCTTCGTCTCGACGACGGCCGCGCGCGCGTCATCGATCCGGTGCAGCAGCCGCTCGAGCGCCGAGTTCC
>DATHEN010000899.1:0-10024 GCA_035318565.1 Polyangiaceae bacterium | reverse complement strand
GCCAGCTCTGCCGCGGCGAGCTGGCCTCGCAGTATGGCATCGCGTCGCGCTTGGCGGCGGAGATCGCCCGACCGCAAGTCTTGTTTTTTGCCACTCTGCTACACGATGTCGGCAAGGACATCGGTGGAAAGAATCACTCCGAGCGCGGCAACGAGATGGCGCGATCCATCCTCGAACGACTGGGGCTCGCCGAGCCGGACATTCGCGAGGTGCAGCACCTGATTTTGAAGCACTTGCGCATGTATCACGTGGCCACCCGGCGCGACATCGACGACCCGAAGACGGTCGAAGAGTTCAGCCGCGAGGTGCACGGCGCAGAGGGCTTGCGCGAGCTCTACCTGCTCACCGTCGCGGACGTATCCACTACCAGCCCCACGGCCATGACGAGCTGGAAGGCGCGCATGCTGGACGAGCTGTACGTGGCGGCCAACCGCTGCCTGAGCGAAGGCCGCGTGGCTTCGGCCTCGGGCGAGCGGCTCGAAGAGGTGCGCCAGAGCGTGCGGGCGATGTGCCCGGAGCGCGGCGAACGGGAATTTCTGGATCACTTCCTTTCGGCCATGCCCGAGCGCTACCTGTACGCGAACGAGGCCGGTGAGATTTTGCGGCACTCGCGTTTTGCCCGGCAAGCGCAGGAAAAACAGCTCAGCGTCACCGTCATGACCGACGACGACCCGTACGTGGAGCTCGGCTTCATCGCGGACGATCGCCCCGGTCTTCTGGCGATGATCACGGCTACTCTGGCAGCGGCGCGGCTGAAGGTCGTTGGCGCGCAGATTTATTCGTGGAAGGACAACTACGGGCGCACGCGCGTGCTCGATTTGTTCTGGGTGCGCGGTGGAACGAGCGCGGAGAACGTGCACAAGCTGGTGCCGCGGCTCGAGCGTGATTTCGGCAAGTTGCTGGGCGGGCAGCTGGCACCGCGCGACCTGGTGATGGGCAAGAAAGCGCCCTCCAGCTGGTCGGAGCGCCCGGCTCCGCGAGTCGAAACTGAAATTGGCGTCGATAACCGCGGCGCTTCCCAGCACACGCTCATAGAGGTCACGACCCGCGACCGCCTGGGCTTGTTGTTCATCATTGCCAACGCGCTGCAGGAAGCCGGCCTGACGATTGCGCTCGCCAAGATCAACACCGAGGGCAACCGGGTCGCCGACGTGTTTTACGTGAGCGACGTGTCCGGGGAAAAGCTGCTCGATTCGGAACGCATCGAGGCATTGAAACAGGGCATCGTGAAGTCGATCGAACAGTTGGAATTGGAAGGGTTTACATGAGGCTGTCCGAGGGGCGGGCGCGCGCGAGCGCCTGCGTGCTGGCGCTGTGTCTGACTGCTTGTGGTGGGGGTGCCGGCTCGGCAGAAAGCCGCACGCCGGATCCGCCGCTCGACGACGGCGATGCGAATGCCGTTCAGGAGCCTTCCAGCGCTGCCGTGAAGCGCGGCATCGATCTGATTCAAAAGAAGGACTTCGAGGGCGCAAAGAAGCTGCTGAGCGCGGCGCGCGCCAAGCATCCGCAAGATCCGCAGGCGGCGTTCTATCTCGGGGTGGCGCTCGAAAATCTCGGGGACGGCGCTGCGGCCAAGGAGCACTACGGAAAAGCGCTCGAGCTCGATCCCAGACTGAGCGAGGCGAGCGTGAACCTCTCGGCGCTGCTGCTCGAAGGTGAAGACGCCGCGGGCGCGCTGCGCGTGGCCGACGGTGGCTTGCGATTTGCGTCGCGTCACCCGGAGCTGCTCACCAATCGCGCGCTGGCGCTGGAAGCGGCCGGGAACACGGACGAAGCCGTCAAGGCTTACGCCGCGGCGCTCGCGGCCTCGCCGGGCAACGTGGAGCTCGGCTATGCGTATGCCGAGCTGCTCGCCGAGAGCGGCCGCAAAGAGCAAGCCTTGGACGAGCTGAAGAAGCTCGCGCAGAGCGACGACCCGCGCGTGACCGAAGCCGTCGCGAACTTGTTCGGAAAGCTCGGAGCGTTCAACGAGTGCATCGCGGTGCTCGATGCCGCGCTGAAGAAAAAGCCGCGGGCGGAGCTGTTCGTGCGCCGCGGCGTGTGCCGCCACGAGCTGGACGACGAGACCGGTGCCAAGGGCGACTTCGAGGCTGCACTAGAGCAAAACGCCGAGTTTGCGCCGGCTCACTACTACCTGGGCATGCACTACCGGCACAAAGGCGACAAAAAGCAGGCTACGGCGCACCTGACCCGCGCGGTGGAGCACGGCAAGAACATGGCTGTCGGTCAAGCCGCAGAGAAAGCCTTGAACGAGCTCAAGGCCGGCAAGAAGTAGTCAGCTATTCACGGCGCTCGGTGCCGCGAGCGGAAGCCAGACGTAAAAGCACGTGCCGCGCCCGGGCTGGGAGCGCAGCGTGACGCTCCCACCGTGCGCCTTGATCACGCTCTGAACGATGGACAGGCCGAGTCCGGTGCCGCCGCGTTCGGCGTCGGTCGTATAGAAGCGCTGAAACACCTGCTGTTGGTGCGCTTCCGCGATGCCCGGCCCGCTGTCGGACACGGCGACCATCACTCCGGCCGCTTGCTGCTCGGCGCTCACCTGCACGGGATGATCGGGCGGCGAGTAGCGGCGCGCGTTGTCGAGCAGGTTCTTGAAGGCGGTGTGCAAGTCCGCGCGGCGCCCGCAGATCCAGGTGCTCGGGGAGCGATACTCGAGCTCAACCCGGCCTTGCTGCGCGGCCTCGCGCGTCAGCTGATCGAGCAGCGCGTGCAGGTCGAGAACGGTCATCGCTTCGAGTGAGGCCTCGATACGGCTGAGCTCGAGCAGCCGCGAGACCAGCCGATCCAGGCGCTCGGTATCGAGCAAAATGTTGCGCAGGAAACGCTCGCGAGCCTGCGCGTCCTCGTGAGCGCCTTCCGCGAGCAACTCGGCCGCACCGCGGATCGAGGTGAGCGGCGACTTGAACTCGTGCGCCACGTCCGCGGAGAATTCGGAGATATAGTCGAGCCGCGCATCTAGCTCTTCGGTCATGGTCTTGAAGCTCTGAGCGAGCTCGCGAATTTCACCGCTGCCGCCCACCGGCAGTGCCACGCCGCGCTCGCCGCGCGCGATGCGTCGAGCAGCCTTCGAGAGCCGGGTGAGCGGGCGCGAGATCGAAAACGCCAAGAGCAGCGTGATGGCGGCGCTCGAAAGTAGCGCCACGCCGAGCACCTGAAAAAGGCCGGAACGAATGCGGTAAAGCTCGAGCAGGACGGGGTTGGTGGAGCGGGTGACGTACACGGCGCCCGTCACGCGGCGCGCAGCTGCGCTGTGCCGATACACGGGTGTAGCGGAGAACAGGAACACCGCGCTCGGGTTGTGCGCGATGCGCGTCTGTGCAGCGTCGATGCCGGCGAGCGCGCGCTGGATCTCGCGACGCTCGGCGACGTCCGGCCAATCGCTCGAGTCGCCCGCCCGTGCGCGCTCGTACGACGACGACACGTCACGGCCGAGCGCGCGCTGCGGCAAAATCTTCGGCGGGCGCGGCTCGGGTCCCTCGGGCGGCCCGAGCTGGTGCGAATCGACGAGCACGCTGCCGGCGGTGGAGAGCACTCGCACGCGTGTGCGCGTACGGCGGGCGGCCGCGCGCAATACGCCGTGATGGCGTGCGTCCTCGAGCTCGATACCGCGCCCGAGGTCGTCCTCGAGCAGCGCGCGCACCAGCGCCGCCTGGTTGTTCATGTCGCGCTCGAGCGCGCTCAGCAGTTGGCGCTCGTAGATGTGTGCGAACTCGAGGCCCGCCACGGGTACCAGCACGACCGTGAGATTGACGAGCAACAGGCGCAGCCAAATCCGGCCTGCCGCAGCGCGCAGCCGCGCGAGCCAGCCGGGCGCGCCGCTCATGCGGACTTGTAACCGACCCCGTGCACCGTGGCGATCGGGTCCAGGCCGTATTCACGGAACTTGCGGCGGATGCGGCGCACGTGCGTGTCTATCGTGCGCTCCGTGATGAGCGCGCTGTCGGCGTAGGCGCGCTCCATGAGCTGGCTGCGGCTCAGCACCACGCCGGGCCGCTCGAGCAGCGCGGCGAGCATGCCGAGCTCCGTCGGCGTCAAATCGATGAGCTGCCCGTTGCAGCGTACCTCGTGGCGCTCGAAGTCGATCTGGATCGGCCCGTGGCAGAGCGGCTCGGCGCGCGGACGCACGGACCCAGCGGAGCCCCTGACGCTCTGAGCCCGCAGCGCCATGGCGAGGGCGTCCTCGTAGCGACGCAGCACGGCGCGCACGCGCGCCACGAGCTCGCGCGGGGAAAACGGCTTGGTCAGGTAGTCATCGCCGCCGAGCTCGAGGCCCACGACGCGATCCACCTCTTCGCCGCGCGCCGAGAGGAACAGGACCGGAGTCTGCATGTCCCGGCGCAAGCGCCGGCACACTTCGAGGCCGTCCATGCCGGGCAGCATCACGTCCAGGACGACCAGATCGGGCGTGTCGCGCGCGGCGAGCTCGAGCGCGCGCTGGCCGTCGGCGGCGACGCTGACGCGAAAACCTTCACGTCCGAGCGCGTATTCGACCACCTCGCGAATGCGCGCTTCATCGTCGACGACCAGCACGTGCTTCGGGTTCAAGCGGGGCTTTCAGCGGGGTGGGGCGGGCCTTTGGTGATCTCGTCGCTTGCCTCGTTCAGGCTTTCGAGACGAGTCCAGAGCTCGCTCACGATATCACCCACTCCTTCCGCCGATGAACCGGATAAGCGCACCAGGACCAGCTGCGTTCGCAGCGCGTCCACGAGCCCCAAGAGCTCGTCGAGCGCGCGCCGGTCGCGTTCCGCCAATTGTGCGAGGCGGCGCACGTTTTCGAGGTGCAGGCGTGCCGAAGCCCGCACGCGAACCGGCGCGCCGCCGGCTTCCAGCGCCGAGAGCTTGCGCTCGGCGGCCTCGGGGCAGAACTCTTCGCGGCCCAGCAAGCGCACGAGCTCCTGATGGCGCGCGGCGATACGTTCCACCTCGCGCCGGATCTGCTCGGCCGATTGTCCGTTCAGCAGGCGCTCGAGCGGCGTGCCGAGCACGCAGGCCAGGCCTTCCTCGAGCGCGGACAGAATCCGCCTGACGCGCTCGCTGGCGTGTGCGTCGAAGTGAGCGGTCTCTCTCCGCGCCGTCCAGGCGATGGGCATCCACAACGGCCAGAGTGGAACTGCGGTCAGCGCGTTCACCCATGCCGCGCGTCCCTTCTCGGGTGTGCGGCGGTAGAGCGCCACGGCGCAGGCCGCGCCGACGACCAAGTAAATCGCAGCCAGGTCCCAGAGCTTCATCGGACCCTCGGTCCTGGAAGACTGCGCGTACGCTCCTCCGCCTCGTAGATGCCGACGGCGGACTTGCTGCTCGTGCGCAGCGCGTCGGCGAAGCTGCCTTCACGGGCGCGTACGAAGGGCACACTGCTTTGCGAAGGCCGCCCGAAGAACGGCCGGAGCATCCACGCCGTTTGGCCGAGCACCGCAAAGAACACCAAAGCGGCGGCTGCGACGGTCATGATGGCGCGCAGCGATGCGCCGAGGCCGCGCAGCACGATGCCGAGCGCCGCAAGGCCCGACGTCAAGTACATCACGGACGCGAGCAAGACCGAGGAGTGATACGAAACACCCAGGTCGACGGCGAGCCACAACAGCGGTGCAAACGCGAGCAGCACCAGCGCTGCGCGCGCCGACGCTGCCAACACGAGCGCCGCGATCGAGCTGAAACGCGCCTTGCCGCCAAAGCCGACCGTGAGCCCATGGAACGCGGGGACACACACCACCAAGGTCGCGAGCAGGGCCAGCGGCAACTTCGTGGCAGAAAATGCGATCTGAGCGCCGCCCCGAAAACTGCCGACCACCCCGCCGAAGACGGCGGCTCCCAGCACCAGACACGAGAGCGCCGTGAGTGACAGCTCGCGCAGGCCTTCCGGGCGATCGCAGCGGGCTGCGATATCCGATGGATCGCGCAAGAGCGCCGTGGCGATACGCGCGCTCATGCTCCACCTCCGAGGATCGGCAAGAGCGCCGCCCAGATGCGCGCGGCGAACGCCGCCGCAAACAGCGCGAAGCCCGACGCGATCGCCACGCCGCCGAGTGAGGCTTTGGCGTCACCCGAGAACGCGAGTCGCGTGACTTCCCAAACCGCACGTCCCAGAGCGACTCCGCCGCCGAGCACGAGTCCGACGGTCACCACCGAAGCTGCTGCGTCCGGTGTTTGACTGCTCACGACGAACAGCGCCGCCGCCGGGGCGAGCCCGGCCAGGAGCAAGCCGGCGCTCGCCAAACCGCGCGCGCCGAGGCTGGCCAGGGCACGCGCGTCCAGCGGCGCGCGGCACAATGACAAGAACACGAACATCGAAGGCAGCCCCACCAGCACCACCGCGATCAGTCCCGCCGGCACTCCGAGCGCATGCTCGAGCAGCGCTCGCCCGCCCTGGCGCGCACCGAGCGCCACGCCGTAGAGCGCAGACAGAGCGAGCCCCACGCCAGCGCGCCGAACCAGCTCACGCGTGCTCTGACCGTGGCTTTCGTTCAAGAGCGCTGCGGCCCAGCCCAGAGTCTCGGGGGCGGCCGGCGCGGGCCGCGGATTCTCGGGCACGTTGTTCGAGCCGAGCTGTGAATTTACGGTCGTTGTCGTCATCGCTCCTCCTGCGGGCTGCTCGAGTCATTCGAGCTCTGCCCAAGCCTTGGAGTAGCCGGCCCGTGAGGCGTGCGAAGGGAGCGCCTCGGGCCAATTCGCGGAACAATTATGGCGAAGTCGTGGCAGCCCGTTTGCCTCGGTTGAGGCTGAGCCGCAGCGCGGGAGGGGTGATCAACGTCGTGATCACCACCATCGCCACGATCGCGGAATACGTGGCGTTATCCACGATGGATTTGCCGCCCACCTTCAGTCCTAGCCCCAAGTTCGCGAAAATCAGGCCGACTTCTCCGCGCGGCACCATGCCGATACCGACCGTGAGGCGGTCGATCCCGCGTTCGACCACGGCTAGCCCGCAGGCTTGTTTGCCCAGGATTGCGGCTACCGTGAGCGCAGCGGCGAGGCCGAGCACTCCGGGCTGCATGAAAGCGCTCAGATCCGTGCGCATGCCCATGACCATGAAGAACACGGGCACCAAAAGCGCCGAGATCGGTCGGATCAGCTCCTCGAGCTCGTGCTCACCGCGCTCCGTGAAATCACGATAGTGCACGTGCTCGAGCACGAGTCCCGCGG
Source organism: Polyangiaceae bacterium (assembly GCA_035318565.1). Lineage (GTDB taxonomy): Bacteria > Myxococcota_A > Polyangia > Polyangiales > Polyangiaceae > DATDJP01. The sequence goes on along the minus strand of DATHEN010000899.1, from coordinate 2,884 downwards.
CAAACGCTCCGACGATCGGCGCGAGTCCGATGGCGCCGGCCGCCCACGACAGAAGAAAGCAGAAGGCGAGACTCACGGCCAAGAGCACCCCACGGCTCTTGAGGTGTGAGGCCAGGCGGAACAGCTGCGGCGCTACCCGGGCGCCGATCGCGAGCGCACCGAACAGAAACCCCGCGGCCTTGGCGATCGTGAGGAAGATATCCAGGTACGAAAGGCTGGTGCCGCTATCGGCCGCTGCGATGATCCCCGCGACGACCGCGAGCACGACGAGCCCGAGCACGTCGTCGATCACGGCCGCGCCGAGCACGATACGCGCCTCGGTGGTCTTGGCGACGTTCAAGTCCTGAAACACGCGCGCCGTGATTCCGACGCTCGTGGCGCACAGAGTCGCGCCCACGAACACGTGAGCGTACGGACTTGCATCGGGCACGAGCCAGCGCGCCGCGAGCCAGCCGAGCACCGACGGCACCACCACGCCGATCACGGCCACCAGGAACGCCGAGAGTCCCACCTTCATCATCTGGTTGACGGTCGACTCGAGCCCCACCTCGAACAAGAGAACGATCACGCCGAGGCGAGCCAGCATGTCGATCATGGGGTCCGTGGCGATGGCTTCCACGGAAGCGAAGCCCATCAAGTCGAGATTCCCGAGCAGCACCCCGGCGAGTAGCTCGCCGAGCACGGCGGGTTGACCGAGGCGTGTGGCGAGCTCTCCGCCGACTTTGGCTGCCAAGAGCAGCACCGCCAGCATCAGCACCACGCGCGATACGGGATCGACGTGCGCGCCATCCGCTGCGTGGGCGGGCGTGGAAATCAGCTCGAAGGCGAGCGCAACGGCGCACGAGAGCCAAGCAGCGCGTGCCAGGCGACGACTCGAGAAGCCGATCATCGACTAGAGGAGCAGCTCGAGCAGTCGGTCGAGCTCATCCAAGTTCGAATACTTCACGGCGAGCTCGCCCTTGCCCTCGCGGTCGCGCACCTCGCACTTGGTGCCGAGTTTGCGCTCGAGCCGTGCCTCGAGATCGCGCACGTTGGCCGTCTTCGCGCCTGGCGCCTTGCCACCTTTGCCCGTGGCGCTCTTGGCAGCGCGCACCAGCGCTTCGGTCTGCCGGACGCTCAGCTTGCCGCGCACGACCTTATCGGCGAGTGACGCGAGCACGCTTTCATTGGGTGCACCGAGGAGCGCCCGGCCGTGTCCCTCACTGAGCTCGCCAGAAACCACGAGGCTGCGAACCTCCGCCGGAAGCTTCAGCAGGCGCAGCGCATTCGCGAGCGTGGAGCGGTCCTTGCCGACACGCTGTGCGAGCGAATCCTGCGTGTAGCCGTGCTCTTGGAGCAAGCGATCGAGCGCTTCGGCGAACTCGATCGGATTCAGGTCCTCGCGCTGGACGTTTTCGATGAGCGCGAGCTCGAACGCGTCCTTGGCGGACACGTCGCGCACCACCACCAGCACTTCGCGAAGTCCGGCGCGCTGCGCCGCACGCCAGCGCCGTTCGCCGGCGATCAGCTCGAAGTCCTCCGAGCCGCCGCGTCTGCGCACCACGAGCGGCTCGATCAAGCCGTGCTCTTTGATGGACTGCGCCAGCTCGTCGAGAGCGGACGTGTCGAAGTGCTGGCGTGGCTGGCCCTTCTGCGGCACGATTTTCTCGAGCGCGCACTGAAAGACGTTGTTGTCGCCGTAACCAGGGCCCGTCTTGCCGGCGGCGGGGGGTGGCATGCGCGCGGGCAGCAGCGCATCCAGCCCGCGCCCGAGTCCGCGCGCCGGCTTGACGGGAGGTTCCGTCACGGACGCGCCTCGATGACTTCGCGGGCCAGGCTCAGATAACCCTGCGCTCCTTTGCTCTGCACGTCGTAAAGCAATGCCGGCACGCCGTGAGAGGGCGCCTCACTCAAACGGACGTTGCGAGGGATCACGGCGTCGAACACGTGAAAGTGCTTTTTTACCTCCGCGGCCACCTGATGGGCTAGCCGATTTCGCGGATCCCACATGGTGAGCACGATCCCTTCCACCGTGAGATTGGGGTTCAGGGAGGCGCGCACGCGATCGATCGTGGCCATCAGGTACGTGATGCCTTCGAGCGCGTAGTATTCGGGTTGGAGCGGTACGATCACTCGGTCGGCCGCGACCAGCACGTTCAGCGTGAGCACGCCGAGCGACGGCGGCGAGTCGATGATGATGTACTGGTACCTTTGAAGCTCCGGTGCGCCGAGCAGTGTTCGCAAGTGGGTGCCGCGCTCCGAATCGAAGAGCTCGTACTCGACGGCAGTCAGATCCTGGCTCGCGGGCGCCAGGTCCAAGGTCGGAATGCTGGTCTTGCAGATGATGTCCGGGAGGCTGGCGTTGCCGATCAGCGCGTCGTAGATCGTGCGCTCCACACTGCCTGCAGGGAACCCCACACCGCTCGAAGCATTGGACTGGGGATCGAGATCGACGAGCAGGGTAGGGCGCTCGGCCGCCGCCAAGCTCGCGGCGAGGTTCACTGCGGTGGTGGTCTTTCCGACTCCGCCCTTCTGATTGGCGATGGCGATGATGTCCGGACGAGGCATCCCGCGACGCTTCTAGCGCGGATCGGGTCGTCACCAGAAGCTTCTCTCCGAGACGGTCCAGCCCGTGCGCGCCGTGCGCCCGAGGATGCGGCCGAAAAAGGGCTGCTGGAAACAATTTACAGACTACGGCCGGCCACTCACAAAGGCGGGTCGATGCAGCCGACTTCCCCGGTAATGGCATCGATGCCGCACGCTTGCTCGAGGATGCCACAATCGGCGGCGACCAGCCGGCGCGGCCCCTCGTTCGGATACGTGCAGCGGAAGGCCACCGGCCCGAGGCACACGCCCTCGCGCGGGATGCCTTCACAAGGATCGGCGCAGTGCGCGCTGCCCGCTT
>DATHEN010000898.1:0-7341 GCA_035318565.1 Polyangiaceae bacterium | reverse complement strand
CTCCATGACACGCGCAGCCGCATGTTCTACGACTGCGCTGTCGTCTTTCACCGCCAATTCTTCGATGTCCTGCAGCACGGCTTGGAGCTGGTGCGTGTCGCGCAACAGCACCTCGTTCAGTTCGCTCAGGGTGGCGCTGGTTTCCTCCAAAATCGTTTGGCACCGCGCCACGGCTCCGAACCAGTCGCTGGCCAAGAGCTCTGCGATTTGCTTCTGAATCGCTTCTTGCTGCAGGTCGAGCCCGCGCTGGCGTCGCTCGATGCCCGATGCCAGGTCGCTCACCGTCACGTTCAACGGCCCGAGCACCTTCACGTGCCAGGCTTCCGGTGAGCTCGCTTGCCGCGCTGCTTCGCGAATTTCGCCGAGGCTCGTGAGCAAGCTGTGAGTGAGCACGGCCAAGCTCTCGCGCGTGAGCGCGTCGTCACTCAGGAAAAATTCTGCGATACCGCTCGCGAGCCGGGTGAGTGCATACTCGCCCGAACGCACGAATCCAGCGCCGTCGACCCGCGAAAGCATGCGCTGGTCGCGCAAGCGTTGAATGGCATGTGTCGCGCGTTTGCGGCGCTGCTCGGCTCCCGGCTCGACGAGCTCGCAGACCGCCTCGAAAATCTCGACGAGCTGCGCTTCTTGAAACGAGGCGATCGCGCCGCCTTGGGCGCGCAGGTAGAGCAGCGCCACGAAGCACACGTCGAGCGTCCCGAGCTCGAGCTGCACGCGGCGCTCGGCCAACGCCAGGAGCAAGCGGTCGGGATCGCTTCCGTTGTACTCAGTCACGCGAAGTCCAGGGAAGCGGGTGCTAGCGGAAGCGGGCCGTCGCCGCCAGTCCGGAGCGAGGACAAACCAGAAGCGCGCGGGACAGTTGCGGCTTTCATCCCATCAAAGCCGCCGGTTCATGCCGATGCTCCCCACGCGGGCGTCGCGGTACGGCGGCCGTGCTCGCTGCCGCTGCGCGCGGCCGGGCCCTCTTACCCGCGCTCCGCGCGGCCGAGGGCCCATTCGCCACGGACGTCAGCCGAGCGCCGCGGCCGGAGAAGCCGACGCTTTCGGGCGTTGCGCACCAAGTGGCCACTCATGATTGTCACGAATGTGCTCCGACCCTCCGCCGCGCGGCCCCTCGCGAATCTTGGACGATCGCGAACGACATGGCAGGTAATCATGCGCGATCGTCCAGCGTGCGCGACCCCTGCCAGCTGTGTGTAACGCATCGGGCGAGCACTCGGCCGACCCAACGCGCGCAGACCGTGCTCGACGCTGGCGAGCGGGGGGTCGATGTTGCCTACGACGTGCCGGCCTCGTACGCTCCCGCGAACCATTGCGCCGGAGACACGCGGTGCATGCGTCGAGCGGACCTCGCGCTCGGCGCTCGGACCGGGAGCGGCATGAACTCTCTGCAGGAACTCCTCGAAATCGAACATCCCATCATTCAGGCGCCCATGGCCGGAGTGCAGGGAAGCGCGCTCGCGGTCGCGGTGTCGAACGCTGGTGGGCTCGGCTCGCTGCCCTGCGCGCTGCTCGGCGTGGACGCCTTGCGCAGTGAATTGAGCGCCATCGCGGAGCAGACGCGAAAGCCCTTCAATGTGAACTTTTTCTGCCACGCACCGCCCGAGCCGAACGCCGAACGGGAGGCGATCTGGCGCCGCGCGCTGCTGCCGTACTTCGACGAGCTCGGAATCGACCCTGACGAGGTTTCGAGGGCTCCTGTGCGCGCCCCGTTCAGCGCACAGGCCGCCGATACACTGGCTGAGTTCAGGCCGCCCGTGGTGAGCTTTCACTTCGGGCTGCCCTCCAGAGAGCTGCTCGCGCGAGTGCGCAGTTGGGGCGCGAAGGTCCTGTGTTCGGCGACGACGCTGAGTGAGGCGCTCTGGCTCGAGGCTCGAGGTGTGGATGCGATCATCGCTCAGGGACTCGAGGCGGGGGGCCATCGGGGCAGCTTCTTGTCGGAGGATCTGAGCCCACAGCTCGGTACGTTCGCGCTCTTGCCGCAGCTGGTGGACGCCGTGAAAATTCCGGTCATCGCCGCGGGGGGCATCGCGGACGCGCGCGGAATTGCGGCGGCCATGGCGCTCGGGGCGAGCGCCGTCCAGCTTGGAACCGCGTACCTGCTGTGCCCGGAGACCAGCACCACGGCGGTGCATCGTGCGGCTCTCAAGAGCGAAGGGGCGCGAGTTACCGCGCTCACCAACCTGTTCAGCGGCAGACCGGCTCGCGGCATCGTGAACCGAATCATGAGAGAGCTGGGACCGATGAGCAGCGTTGCTCCGGCTTTTCCGCTGGCCACCGCCGCAATTCTGCCGCTGCGCGCCAAGGCGGAGAGCGAGGGCCGCGGCGACTTCTCGCCGTTGTGGTCGGGTCAGAACGCCAGCGGCTGCAAGGAAGTGCCTGCGGCGGCTCTCACGCTCGAGCTGGCCGGCGCGCTCTGAGCCGAGCGTGGGATTCAAAATGCCGGCTGGAACCGCCATCCGTCTGCGTCCACGCCAGCTCCAGTGGCTGCTTCGGCTATTCGCCGTGGGGCTCTTTTTCGCTGCCGGGTATCACCTTGTCGCGATCTTCAATGGCGCCCCCTCCGTCGGGCGCCATGCGCTGTTCGTCGCGATCAATCTGGTGTTCGCCTGCGGATTTCTGCGGCCGTGGCCGGGTTTCGCCGTGCTGGTGGCCGTGCTGTGCGTGCAGCAGTTCCTGAGTCACGGCGGGACGCTCGTGCGCGTGCTGCGAACCGAAAACAGACTGGACTGGCCTTCCGTCGTGGTCTTGATCACCATGCCGCTGGCGTTGGCGGTGACGGTGCTCGATGCACGGAGGCGCCGCGCGACGTCGCGCACGGAAGTGTGAGCGTCAGGGCTCTCGCTCGTGCTCGCGGTCGCCACGCGCTGAGGCGGCGATCCACAATCGACAAACCTGGGCGGCTCGTGCCTCGAGCAGTTCCCGGGCGCGCAGCTTCGCGTCATCGGGCGATAGCGGTCCATCGCAGAGGGTGAACGACGCCGTGATGCCGCTGGACGACAGCTGTTCGACGCTGAGGCGTTCGGCTCCAGTCAACGCCACGACGGGGGCGTGAACGGCAGCCGCGCGCCGTGCCAGGCGCGCCACTACTTTGCCCTGCAGCGTTTGCTGATCGAGAGCGCCTTCACCGGTCAGTACCCAATCGGCGCGCGCCAAGCGTGGCGTGATGCCGACCGCGTCCAGCACGAGCTCCGCTCCGCTGGTGAGCTCCGCGCCGCAAAATGCGCTCAGCGCGAAGCCCAAGCCGCCCGCTGCTCCCGTACCAGCGGCGCTGGGATCGGCGGATGGCAAGGCCCTGCGCGCAAGCTCGCTCAACTTTGCGAGTGCTCGGTCGAGCTCGGCGGCCGTTTGTGGCGAGGCGCCCTTCTGCGGCGCAAACATCAGCGCCGCGCCCTGGGGGCCGAAAAGCGGAGAGGCAACGTCGCAAGCTGCAATCAAATGAGCGTCCAGCAAGCGCCGATCGAGCGCGCTCACGTCCACGCCACGTAGGGCGAGCAGATCTCCTCCGCGGAAAGGCTCTGTTGCCGGATCGACGTGAGCGCCGAGGGCCGAAAGCAAGCCCAGGCCCCCGTCACAAGTGGCGGTCCCGCCGAGCCCGATCACGATACGCCGGGGACCCGCGTCGAGCGCGTGCAGCAGCAGCTCACCGACGCCTCTCGAGGTCGTGCGGAGCGGGTCCCGTTCGTGCTGAGGTACGAGGGCGAGGCCTGCGGCGGTTGCGGACTCGATGACGGCCGTGCCGTCGGTCAGCAGTGCCCAGTGCGCAGTAATGGGTGTGCCCAGAGGGCCCGTAACACGAGCCGTTCGGCGCTCCCCAGCCTGGGCCGAAAGCAGAACATCCACAGTGCCATCCCCGCCGTCCGCCAGAGGGCACGCGTCGATCGTGGCGTCCGGCAGCGCGCGCCGCACGCCTGCACCGATCGCCGCAGCGGCGGCTTCCGCCGTCAAGCTGCCCTTGAACTTATCCGGTGCGATCAGGATGTGCACGCGCCGGCGAGGGTCGCCCGGCGTGCGCCGGCGCGCAACCTCAGAGCCTACGACGAGGGCGGGTCAGATGGGCGTGCATTCCCCGACGCCCGCGGGATCGCGGTTGAAGTGAATACACGCTTCGCGACCTGCCGTGCACGGTGCGCCGTCTCCCGGCACCGCCCGGCACAGGCGAATGCACTCACCGCCACGACACAGCAGGCCACGCGCGCACGGGGCATCCCTGGAACACGAATCCCCGAGCTGGTGCTGGCCTTCTCGCGCACAGGCCACGTGTCCGAGTGGGTCGATGACCTGACATGCGAGCCCAGGGCGTTCGTTGCAGGCGTTCGGATCCAGGATGTTGCAGTTGTCCACCGGCGCGCACACGTCGGCTGCAGACGACACGGCCGCGTCGGTCGCGGGATCGCGAACGAAGAGCGATCGGAAACAGCTCTGCCCGCTGGGGCAGGCGGACCAATCCCCACCGCAGCACAACTTTCTGCAAGCGCCCTCCGCGCAAAAGAGTCCAGCCGCGCAGTCGGACCACGCCGCGCAGCTCGCGCCCTCCGGCTGGCTTCCCGCCGCCTGGCACGCAGGGACTACCGAGCCGTTCGAAAGCTGGGGCAAGCAGCTTTGACTCGAAGCGCAAGGGCTCTGCGTTTGATAGTTGCACGCGCCGCCGCCACACGCTTGCGCGCCGTTCGGTGGATCGGGCAATTCGTCCCCGCCGTCGAGCACGACGAGCACCCCGCCTTCTGCGCGTACGCCAGCATCGCTCGGTCCGTCCTCGTCTTCGTCATCGCTGCACGCTGCGCTCATCAACACGGTTGCGAGCGCAGCGGCGCGGAACAGCTGAGCGGAGATGCGATACACGCCTACCAATGTGGCCCCGCGGCCATCCGGCTGCAACCGGCCGATGACGAGGGCGCAATCGTAGGCTCGTTCTCGTGCGGATCGCCCCCCCAGTCGAGTGCAACCGTCGTGCCCGTGCGCTCAGCACCCGGATCCCATGGTTTTTTCGGCGATGAACCACTGGACGCGCTTCGCGCCGTTTCGCGCCGTCAGGTTGCGTGCGTTACAGTGCAACGTCGATCGCAACAGATCCAGGTACACGACGCACGCTGGCGCTCAGCCTTCGGACAAAAATTGGTCGTCGGCGTAGCAGTAGGCCCAGGTTTCGCCGACCTCGCCGGAGCTGACGATGGGATGCTGCGAAGCGTGATAGTGCGCGGTAGCGTGGCGATTGGGCGACGAATCACAACAGCCGACGTGCCCGCAGCTCAAGCACACGCGAAGATGCAGCCACTCGCCGCCAATTTTCAGGCAATCCTCACACCCGGGCGGTGGACGCTGAACGCGGCGAGGGGTTTCGCCGGTCACGTGCTCGCAAGGATTCGAAAGATCGATGGCGTCGTCGGTGCGCATGACTCCTCCTATACGTCTTCGAAGGGTACGAGGTCGGGTCGACCCGCAGCGAATCGAAATTGAATTTTTGCGCCCTTGCGTCTGCCCGCCGGAATCGCCACCAGCTGACTCGAAACCGTGCCGAAGCCGAACTCGGTCACGACGTTCATCGCGCCCTCACGCAGCCCGGTGACGTCCGATTCGCGGCTGGCGAGCAGCTCGGTCCAATCGGACCAATCCCCGCGCTCGGGATCGGGCGGGCGTGCCTGCTGGAGGCGCGGCAGATAGCGGCGGATGCGCGCCGACGAGGCGTCGTTCACATCGTATGCAGTGAGCATCGACAATCCGGGTGGCAAGGGCAAGAGCTCGACAGGCGTACCTGGAGCGGCGGTGTGGCGCAGCCAGTACACGCCGTTACAGTCGGCGATCACGAGATTGAAAGCGCGATACGCATCGGGATCGAGCGCCGAAAGCGCAACCGCGGCAGCCTCGGCGTGGTCGTGTGCGAGCGCATCGAGGACGAGCTCGCCGCGACTGCGTTTACCAGGAGCTGGGCCGAGTGTTGCCTGCCGGTTCATGACTCCTGCAGCAACGCCCTCGGCGTTCACTCCAAACCAGCTGCCGGCCCCGAGCTCGTCGAGACCGGCAATGACGTTGGGACGCTCCGGCCAGTGGCGGCCCGGCGCTCGCCAAGGTCGGTTCAGCATCTCGTCGCGATTGGCCCCGATCAAGACGGGCCACTCGTGCTCGGGACGGTGCAGAACGATGAGGGTGCACATGACCTTGCGCTGTTAAAGCGTTTCACATCTGGCGGCGACCGCCACGGGCCCTGTGCCGCGCCGATCAGATCGGCTGTGCGGGTAGAACGTCGTGGTCCGATTTCGAGCGCCCGCGATCGGCTCGAAGCGACTCGGCTGCGTGCTGCTCGAGGTTCAGGGCGGCGTCTGCGCCGGTCGTGGAGCGCTGCTTGAACACGAGGCGCCCCCAGAGCACGGCCGAGACGACCAGCAGCATGGCCAACAGGATCAGCACCTGGTTGCCGACGCCCAGCAGCCCGAAGATCAGCACGAGTACCGGAGTCATGAGCGCGCGATCGACACGGCCCAGTCGACAGCCATGCGCGTTGTCTAACACGCCAATCCCTGCCGGTTGAGTCAAGAATGCGGAGCTGGCAAAAAACGCCAATAGTTTTGGCGCATTGTCGCGCTGAGCGCGCTGGTCCGGCGAGCATTTCACTCTCGCTCGTCTTATGTTTACGAAGATGAAGACACTGCGCGTAGACGTCTGGTCGGACATCGCATGCCCGTGGTGCTTCGTGGGCAAACGCCGGCTCGAGCAGGCGCTGTCACGCTTCGAGCAGCGGGACGCGGTCCGCGTGACGTGGCGAGCCTTCGAGCTCGACCCGGCCGCTCTTCGGGTTTCCGATACGCGCGGCCCCTACACTGCACGGCTCGCGCGAAAGTACGGGTGCGGAGCGGCGCAGGCGCAAGCGATGATAGACCGCATGGTCGCTGTCGGCGCTGCCGATGGCATCGTCTTCGATTTCGAAAACATTCGTCCGGGCAACACGTTCGATGCGCACCGCGTGCTGCACCTCGCTGCTGAGGGCGGACTCCAGGATGCGCTCAAAGAACGCTATCTGCAGGGCTACCTGAGCGAGGGCGAGGCCATTGGCGATCAGGCCGTGCTGTTGCGTCTGGCCGGACAGGCCGGACTCGACGTGGATCGGGTGTCCGCGCTGTTGGCCAGCGACGATTTCGCCGCAGACGTGCGCGCAGACGAAGAGCAGGCGCGCCTTCACGACATTCAGGGTGTGCCGTTTTTCGTGTTCGGTGGTCGTTACGCGGTTTCCGGCGCGCAGCCTGCGGAGGTGCTGCTGCGCGTGCTCGAGCAAAGCTTCCAAGAGCTCGGCTCCGAGCCCGAAGACTCGTACGCTGAAGGCGCGGCCTGCGGTCCTGACGGCTGCTA
>DATHEN010000897.1:0-2318 GCA_035318565.1 Polyangiaceae bacterium | reverse complement strand
CACCGCCGCACGTGTTGCCGATACCGGCCACGATGCAGGCGGAGCCGACCCGCGCGTTCAAGTTGACGCACGCGCCATTTTCGCAGGACTGACCGCAATCACTGCCCGTTGCGTCGCCGCATACTCGACCATTCAGATTCGTCGCCGTCATGCCAACCGCTGCCACGCCGAGGCACGCTGGACTGCCCGCGGCGTTCAGCCAGCAGATGCCCTGACATTCGGTTGCTGAGCCCGCGCCGTCAGGATCGCAGGGCATGCCGAAGGTGCGCTCCGCGCAGGCCGTCGTAATCGCTGCACTCTGCTCACCTGTCTCGCGCTGCGGGTTCGGATCATCCGCCGACGCGCATGCCGTGGCGCCCGCCACCGCAAGTCCGGAGAGCACCGTCAGCTGTGTTGCCCGCAATTTCTTGGTTCGCCGCATGGATAACTCGTGATTACACCCCAATCTCGCCGAGATGACCAGCCAGGAATGCGCCGACCGCCGGAACTCACGCATGAAACGAGCGCGCGCAGCCGCAGTCTTCTCGGCGATCCCCGGCGACTTTAAAGCGACCATTCAGACCGCCTCGGACATTCGTCAGCGTCCCTTGCCAGTAGGTAACATTTGTCTCATTTGGGAACGCTCACGCGCTAAGCTCTGCCCCGTGGCAAACGCAATGACGCGAGAGCGAGCGCTCGCCCGACAACCGCAGCAGGAGCGTGCCCGGGCTCGCTGCGAACGCGTGCTCGGCGAAGCGCGTAAGCTCCTCATCGAGCGCGGTCTGGCAGAGTTCTCGATCCCGGACCTGGCCGAGCGCCTCGATTGCTCGCGGGCCGCGATCTACAACTTCTTCCCGACGCCGTACGCCATCTTCAACGAGCTCACGCAGCGTTACCTGGGCGAGCTCGAGAGCACGCTGTACCGCAAGGCGAGCCAACTCGGCGGCGCGACCTGGCAGGACGGCGCCCAGGAGATGGCCTCTCAAGCAGCCAAATTCTACAACCGCAACCCGGTCGCCCGTATCCTGATGCTGGGCGGGCCCACCTCGAACGAGAGCTTCGTGGCTCAGAGTCTGTTGATTCAGAGGTTGGGCAGCCTGGTCGAGCGGCTGTTTGCAGAACGCGGCGTGTCCTTACCCAAGTCGCCACCCAACGTGTGCCTGCTGACAGTCGAAATTGGCACGGCCTGCTACCGGGTCTCTTACTTCTTACACGGCCGCATCACCGCGGAGTACGAGCGCGAGGCGGGCCGCGCGATGGTCGCCTACGTCTCGACGTACGTCGGGCGCTAGCCCCGCAGGCGGACCTTGCCAACGCGGGCGGCGCAAGGCGCGTGAAAAGCCTCCCACTGGGGAAGAGACCGCCACCGCTAGCTCGCGCGCCCTGCTCGAAGCGAGAAAACGCGCGATAAATAGACAGGGCGATCGGCGGCAGATAGGGTGCACGCATGCGGTCCGCGGCAAGAACCACTCGGGGGTGGGTGCGGCACGCTCGAAACCCGCGTCTCGCAGCTGCCCGTTAATCCTGTCTCGTCATGGCCGCCCAGGGAAAGATCAAGGGTACGCTCCTAGTTCACCTCAAAAGCTACGCCCTGCGTAACCACGGCGAGACTCTGTGGAACGAATCCCTGAGCGACTTGCCCCTGAACGATCGCAAGGTTCTGGCAGAGCCGTTGATTGTCGGTGTCTGGTATCCGGTCGGCGTTTGGAATCGCGCCCTGCACGCCTACTTGAATCACAACTTCAACAACCCCGGGCGCGCCATGACCTCGTTCGCGCAGTACGTCGCCGCCGAGGATCTGAGCACCCTCTTCAAGCTGGTCCTGCGCGTCGGTTCGCCCGAGTTCGTGCTGACTCGCACCGATTCACTCTACAACCGCTACTTCGATACCGGGCGCTGGACGGCGCAAAAGCAGGGCACTCGCGCGTGGCAATGCGAGCTCAACTCGCCCATTGATGAAGAGCAGGGTCCCGGAACTCTGAGCTGCAACGAGGGCATCAGCGCCTGGGTGCGACGCGCGCTCGAGCTCACCGGCGCGCGGGCCCGCGTGGACCACGTGCGCTGTCGCTTCCAGGGTTCTCCCGTCTGCTTGTACGAAGTCAGCTGGTAGCGGCGGCGCCATGAGGCCCGCGCACGATCATGCGGGCGCCACCGGACGGTCCCACGCTCACCGAGCGGCGCTGCGGCACGACGCCATCGGGATTGTCGAGCTCGAGCTCCCAGTCCATGAGCAGCGTGGCGAGCACAACCTTCATCTCCAAGAGCGCCAGCGGCATGGCCAGGCAACGCCGAGCTCCACCGCCGAAAGGCAGCCACTCGTAGGGCGAGTACTCGCGGCT
>DATHEN010000896.1:0-4266 GCA_035318565.1 Polyangiaceae bacterium | reverse complement strand
AGAGCGCCCCGCGCCGCAGTTTCGTCGGCCCGGACTGACAAGCCGTCCGAGGCTGGCTACTCTTTCTCGCATGGCCAAGGACGCGAAGCCGGACAAGACCGACGAAGAGTGGCGGCGCGAGCTGACCCCCGAGCAGTATCGGATCGCGCGCCAGAAGGGCACTGAACCCGCATTCACCGGCAAGTACTATGCGTGCAAAGACACCGGCACGTACCGCTGCGTCTGTTGTGGCGCCGAGCTCTTCACCTCGGACACCAAGTACGAGTCCGGCAGCGGCTGGCCGAGCTTCTGGCAACCGCTGAACGAAGACGCCATCGGTTACCACACCGACGACAGCTACGGCATGCGCCGCATCGAAGTGATGTGCAAGCGCTGCGGCGCACACCTCGGACATGTCTTCGAGGACGGCCCCGCGCCCACCCACCAGCGCTACTGCATCAACTCGGCGTCGCTGGACCTCGAAAAGAAGTAACCGCGTGCGCGCCCCGCGCGGGCAAGGGCGCGCGGGGCGGCGAGGGCGGCGTCAGCTCTTGGCGTCGCCGCGGGCGAAGATCGACGCCACGTAGTTGAGCACGTCCGTGGCGCTGACTTCGTTGTAGCCGAAATAGCGCATCAGACGGCTCTTGATGATGTCGATCTTTTCCTGCGTTTCGCGGTCCACGACGGCGCTCACGAGCGTCTTCAGCTTGATGCTGTCCTTCTGATCTTCGAACAGCTTGAGCTCGAGGGCGCGGCGCAGGCGATCGTTGGTCTGCCAGTCGAACTTCTTGCCTTCGACGGCCTTGGCGCCGATGAAGTTCATGATCTCGCGGCGGAAGTCGTCTTTGCGGTTCTCGGGGATCTCGATCTTCTCCTCGATCGATCGCATCAGGCGCTCGTCCGGCTCTTCGTCCTGGCCGGTGTAGCGGTTCTTGACCTTCTCCTTGAGCGTGTAGGCCTTGATGTTGTCGATGTAGTTGGCCGCAAGCTTGGCGATCGCTTCTTCGTCGGCGCTGATCGCGCGTTGAACCTCGTTCTTGACGATCTCTTCGTACTCGCGCTTCACGACGCCGATGATGTCTCGGTAACGCTTGCGCTGATCGTCACTCACGATCAGCGAGTGATGCGTCAAACCCTTCTCTAGCTCGTTCAACACCATGAACGGGTTGATCGTCCCCTCGCCGATGTCGCTGACGAGTGCGTTCGAGATCTTGTCCTGCACGTAGCGCGGGCTGATGCCTTCCATGCCCTCGCGTTTGCTCTCCTTGCGGAGCTCCTTGACCGTGTCTTGCGTGTAGCCCGGCAGCACCTTGCCGTCGTACAGCTTCATTTTCTGAATGACCTGCAGGTTGTGTTTCTTGGGCTCCTCGAGCCGCGAGAGCACCGCCCACATCGCAGCGACTTCCAGCGTGTGCGGCGCGATGTGCCGGCCGCGCACCTTCTCGCTGTTGAAGTCCTTTTCGTAGATCTTCACCTCATCCGAGAGGCGCGTGATGTACGGGATGTCGATCTTGATGGTGCGATCGCGCAGCGCTTCCATGAACTCGTTGTTGAGCAAGCGCTTGTATTCGGCCTCGTTCGTGTGGCCGATGATGACCTCGTCGATGTCCGTCTGCGCGAACTTCTTGGGCTTGATTCTGTGCTCTTGCGACGCACCCAAGAGGTCGTACAAGAACGCGACGTCGAGCTTCAGCACCTCCACGAACTCGACGATGCCGCGGTTCGCGATGTTGAACTCGCCGTCGAAGTTGAAGGCGCGCGGATCGGAATCGGAGCCGTATTCGGCGATCTTTCTGTAGTTGATGTCGCCCGTCAGCTCCGTGGAGTCTTGGTTCTTTTCGTCCTTGGGCTGGAACGTTCCGATACCCACGCGGTCCTTTTCGCTCAGCACCAAGCGCCGGACCTGCACGTGATTGGCGGCCACCTTGCCCCAGTCACCCTCGTACCGCTGCAAGAGGCCGTTGAAGATGAAACGGCTCGCGGGATCGAGATCACCCTCGACCTTGACGCGGTACTTGTCGTTGGAAAGTCCGAGCTTCTCGATGGCGCGCTCACGCCATTCCAGCGGGATCAGCCGCAGCGGTTCCTCGTGCATCGGGGACTCGAAGATGTCCGCGCCACCGCTGGCCAGGCCCGTGGAAGCCAGATTCGTCCAACGGAAGGTGTAGAGCGCGCCTTCCGGGGTGCGCGAGTATTCCTCGAGCCCCTTCTTCAGCAAGCGAGCGATCGTCGATTTGCTGGAGCCCACCGGGCCGTGCAGCAAGATCACGCGGCGCTCGGGGCCGTAGCCTTCGGCGGCGGCCTTGAGCACGTTCATCAGGCGCATCAGCGGAATGTCGAGACCGAAGATGGCATCCTTGCCCACGTCGATCTCGTCGCGGAAGAAATTGTATCGAATCAGTTTCTTCTTGTTGTCGATGTACTCTTCGGTTCCGTACGAAATCACCATGTCGTACACGCGCTGAAACGCGTTGCGCGTGACCTGCGGCCGCTGCCGGATGATCTGCAAGTAGTCTTCGAAGCTGCCCTCCCAGGACATGTCGCGGTAGCGGTCGTAGTCCTGCATGGCTGCGATCAACGCGACCATGCCTCCACTGCTGCTGCCCTCGCCCCGCACGCTCTCTCGGATCTGGGTGGGTTCTTGCTCGCTCATGGTGCCCCTTGGTTCAAGGTTTCGGCGTTCAGGTCAACATAGCAGAAGACGGCCTCGGCCGCCTTGCTCGCTCACGCGACGAAAGGACGAGCACACGCGAGAAGACCGTCAAATATGCCCCAACGGGCAGGCGGCAGGGGCTCCCGAGCGGCCAGCTCGAGGCGAGCGGCACACGTCTCGAACGGCGCAAGTCGCGCCGAGTCGCGCGGCCCGAGACTCGTGGTTACGTGAATTCTACGTGAACGACGTCAACATCACCCGCCAATCGCTGGAGCCCGCGAGACTCGCGCACGAGGATGCTAAGCTCGCCACGGCAAACGTCGAGAGCACAATGACAATTCAAGAAGGCCCCGCCAGCAGCGGCAACGGCGTGGAATCCGCCCGCATCGTCGCCGTCAGCGTGCCGGCCGCCACACCCGTGAGCGCCGTCACGGCGCGTCTCGACGATCCGGGCCTCTACATCAACCGCGAATTGTCGTGGCTCGAGTTCAACTCGCGCGTGCTCGCGGAAGCGGCGAGCGAGCGCGTACCTCTGTTCGAACGCCTGAAGTTCCTGGCCATCTTCGCCTCGAACCTGGACGAGTTCTTCATGGTGCGTGTCGCCGGGCTGCAGGCGCAGCTGTCGAGCGAAGTCGAGGAAGTGCCGCCCGACGGCATGATACCGGAACGGCAGCTCGACGCGATCGCCAAACGCGCGCACGAGCTGATGACGACGCAGTACCGCATCTGGAACAAACACGTGCGGCCGGAGCTCAAGCAAACGGGCATCGTGCTGCTCACACCGGACGAGCTGCCGCCCAAGGAACGCGAGGGGCTCGATCAACACTTCAAGCGTGACATCTTCCCGGTGCTCACGCCGATCGCCATCGACCCGGTGCACCCGTTCCCGCACGTGCGCAACAAGAGCATCAACGTCGGCATGATCTTCGAGAAGCGCGAGCACTCGTCGGAGCCCTCCTTCGGCGTGGTGCAAGTGCCCACCATGCTACCGCGGCTGATCCGCGTACAGATCGAGGGGGTACGCCGCGCGTACGTGCTCCTCGAGGATCTGATTTTCCGCCACCGCGAGATGATCTTCCCGCAGATGCGGGTGATCGGCGAGTACGCCTTCCGCGTCACGCGCAACTTCGACATCGAGCTCGACGACGACGAAGGCGAGGATCTGCTGCTCACCTTGCAGGCCGAGCTGCGCCGGCGCGAGCGCGGTCACGCGGTGCGCCTCGAGGTGAGCGGTCAAGCGCCGGCCGATTCGATCAGCTGGCTGTGCCGGGAGCTCGATCTCGACCCGGACGAAGACGTCTACGCCGTGCAGGGGCCGCTCTTCATCGGCGACGTCAGCGAAGTCATGCAAGGGGACGATCGGCGCGAGCTGCGCGACGAAGTCTACGCGCCTTGCTACGTGCCCCCGCTGAGAGACTCGGACGACCTGTTCGAGACGCTGCGCGAGCGGGACGTGCTCTTGCATCACCCGTACGAGTCGTTCGAGGCCGTCGTGGATTTCCTGTGGCAATCCGCCGAAGACCCGCAGGTGCTCGCGATCAAGCAAACGCTCTATCGCACGGGCGGAGAATCACCGTTGGTGCGCGCCCTGCAGCGCGCAGCCGAGCTCGGCAAACAGGTGACCACGCTGGTGG
>DATHEN010000895.1:0-2451 GCA_035318565.1 Polyangiaceae bacterium | reverse complement strand
ATTTCGTTCTCGTACATGTAGGTTTCGCGCTGACACGCATGGACGCGGGTGAGGCGCTGCGTTTGACCGAGCTGCTCGCGGAGCTGCCGCATGATTCGGACGCGAGTCCCGGTGGTTCGTCATGAAGTACGTGGACGAGTATCGAGATCCCGCTCTGGCGCGGCGTCTCAGTCTTGCGATAGCGGTTGCGGCGACGCGTCCCTGGACGCTCATGGAGATTTGTGGCGGTCAGACGCATAGCATCGTGCGCTACGGCGTCGACATGCTGCTGCCCGATAGCATCGAGCTCGTGCACGGACCGGGGTGTCCGGTCTGCGTGACGCCGCTCGAAATCATCGATCGCGCGCACGCGATTGCCTCGCGAAAAGACGTGATCTTCTGTTCCTACGGAGACATGCTGCGCGTGCCGGGCACCCGGGGCGATCTGATCCGCGCTAAGTCCGAAGGCGCGGACGTGCGCGTCGTGCACAGTGCGCTCGACGCCCTCGCCATAGCTCAGAAAAATCCCCAGCTAGAGGTGGTGTTTTTTGCGATCGGCTTCGAAACTACCGCGCCGGCAAATGCCATGGCCGTGTACCTGGCTCGCGAGCGGGGGCTCACGAATTTCAGCGCGCTCGTCTCGCATGTGCTCGTGCCGCCTGCCGTCCAGGCAATCTTGAAGGGTCCCGGAAACCGCGTACAAGGCCTGCTCGGCCCCGGGCACGTGTGCACGGTGATGGGGACCGACGAGTATGACCCGATCGCGAAAGAGCACGGCGTGCCGGTCGTCATCAGCGGTTTCGAACCGGTCGATCTGCTCGAAGGCGTGCTGCGCCTGGTCCGCTTGCTCGAGCGGGGAGAGGCATCGGTCGAAGTGCAGTACACGAGGGCCGTCAATCCGGGCGGCAACCGCAAGTCGCTCGAGCTACTCGCCAGAGTCTTCGAAGTGTGTGACCGTAAGTGGCGCGGCATCGGAGTGATTCCACGGAGTGGCTACGCACTCCGGCCCGAATACCGGGATCAAGACGCCGAGCATCGCTTCCAGGTCGCTGAGATTCGTAGCGAGGAGTCGCCTGCGTGCATCAGCGGGCTGGTGCTGCAGGGTCTGAAGAAGCCCATGCAATGTCCGGCCTTCGGCCGCAGCTGCACGCCGGATCGGCCGCTCGGCGCCACGATGGTCTCGAGCGAGGGCGCTTGTGCCGCGTACTACAATCACGGCCGGCGCCCGGCTCAGCCAGGCAGCCTGCCGCTGGTGGCGCCATGACGGAAGACTTCGAGGTTTCCTGTCCGCTGCCGCTTTCGGGCTACGATCGCGTCGTGCTCGGGCACGGCAGCGGCGGCCGCTTGAGCCACGATTTGCTGGAGCGCTGCCTGCTGCCTGCGCTGGGTTGCGACCTCTCGCGTCCGCTCGAGGACCAGGCTCTGCTCGAAGGGCTGACGGGGCGGCTGGCGTTTACGACCGACGCTTTCGTCGTCAAACCGCTGTTCTTTCCCGGGGGTGACATCGGGCGTCTGGCGGTGTTCGGCACGGTGAATGATCTCGCCGTGGGCGGAGCGATCCCTCGACACCTCGCGCTCTCGTTCATTCTCGAAGAAGGGCTGCCACTCGAAACTTTGGAGCGCGTCGCTCACTCGATCAGAACCTCCTGCGACGAGGCCCGCGTCCGGATCGTCACGGGGGATACCAAGGTGGTCGAGCGCGGCAAGGCGGATGGTCTTTACATCACCACCACCGGTATCGGCACGGTCGCCTCGGGGCGGAACCTGTCCGTGGCTGGTGCGCGTCCCGGCGACAGCGTGCTCGTCTCGGGCACGATCGGAGACCACGGGATCGCCGTCATGGCAGAGCGCGAGGGGCTGGAGCTCGAGTCTCCCCTGGTCAGCGACACGGCGCCGCTGGTCGGGTTGGTCCAGGCGCTGCTCGAGGTGGCGCCGGGCACGCGCTGTTTACGCGATCCGACGCGCGGCGGCCTGGCCAGCACCTTGAATGAAATCGCGCGCGCATCCAGAGTCGGCATTCGTCTCGATGAGTCGAGCATCCCACTGCGCGATGCCGTGCGAGCAGCGTGCGAGCTCCTGGGATTCGATCCGCTGTACGTGGCCTGTGAGGGCAGGCTGGTCGCAATCGTACCGCGCGAGGCCACGCGCGCGGCGCTCGAGGCCCTGCGCTCTCACGAGCTCGGCAGCGACGCAGCGCTGATCGGCGAAGTCGTCGCGGAGCGGCCTGGACTCGTGACGGAGCGCTCGCTGATCGGCGGCGAACGCGTCGTCGTCCTGTTGTCGGGCGAGCAACTTCCGAGGATCTGCTGATCGAGTGCGGAGAGGACGAGGTCATGCGCGAGCTGAAATTCTCGAACGCAACGTTCGCGGTACCGGAGGTCGACATACTCTGGATCACGGCTGGGCTGAGCTGTGACGGTGATTCCATCTCGATCACCGCAGCGACCCAGCCCAGCATCGAAGATCTGCTGC
>DATHEN010000894.1:0-2887 GCA_035318565.1 Polyangiaceae bacterium | reverse complement strand
GCTGCCGGTCGTCACGAAGTACACGACATCGGGGTTTTCGGGATCGAAGGCGGCGTCCTCGGTGCGGATGAAACCGAATGCGCCGGCGGCGTCCGCGGCCTCCTCGAGCTGCACGTCGCTGAGTGTCTCGGCGTTCGGGATTTCCAGCCAGTGACCCTCGATCGAACCCGACGTGAACTCGATCTCGCTGGCGATGCCGGGTGTGTCGGACACGAACGCATACAGCCTACCGTTGTCGAGCCCGTTGCGGCGCATCGGCGTCGCACCACGCATGCGCTCCTTGTGACCGACGTACAGGTACAGCTGGTTGTCCGTCGAGGCCGGACCGTCCTCCATGCCGAGCAGCACGGTCCTGGCGCCCGGCTTGGGCTGCGCGAGCGTATTTTCCCAGGGAAAGCGCCCGAATTTGGGGATCGTGTGCAGCTCGTTGTCGAACACGGCGATGGCGAGGCCACCTGTGCCGTCGAAGGTGCCCGCGCCGCTCGATTCCTCGCCCGCGAAATAGATGGGACGATCGAAGCCGGCCTCACGCCAAGCCAGGGAGCCGGAGCAAAAACGCGCGAATCCGGCGGTCGTATTCGTGACGTCGGCGGCTGGACCCACGAGCGTGTTCTCGCTCCAGACGCTGGCGTAAGCGCGATCGCCGCTCGTGACCCGGCCTTCGCCGTCGAGGACGAGACGCGACACGTGCGCGCCGCGGTTCAGCGGCCGCCCGACGATCGGCTCCGACAAGACCGCGTTGCCGAGCTCGTGATTCATGAAGAGGAGCGTCGTGTTTCCGGATCCCTTGTGCGTCCCGATGCCGTCGGGAATGCCGACCATCTGGTACTGTTCGGCGGGGTTGCTAGTGCGCGGCACTCGGTCACCCGCGCTCAGCAGTGCCTGGAGCGCGTACTCGGGACTCAGCGAGACGACGTAAGGCTTGATCGAGGTGACGTAGCCGGGCAGCGAGCCGAGGTCTTGCTCCGCGGTGCGCGTTGCTTCCGGGTATTCCTCGGCCGACGCCGAGCTGCAGCTCGGCAGCGCGGGTGCCAAAAGCAAGACTGCCAGGGTGAGTCCGCCGGTTCTAGTCAATTGCCCGAGACAGAGCTTCATGAAAGGATCCTCCGCTCACTCTCATAGGCCAGCTGCGCGATGCGTTGGGTGAGGCTTTGGGAAACGCTCGATGACGATCTGGCGAAGTCACTCGCGGCGGGCCAGAGCCTCGGCCGCGTCGTCGAGCGCCGCTTCGATGCGGGCGGTGATGCCCGTTTTTTCGCCTTCGTTGACCCGCTCGTGCACGTTGCGCGCTCCGTCGAGCACGATGTCTCGGCCGAGACGAAAAGATTGCTCTCGAACCAGCAGGCGATAGGCTTTGTTCAAGGCCAGCGCGCGTTCGCGGCTCGGTAACAGCACTTCGCTCACGTCACGCTGCAGGCGCGCCTTCATGTCGGCCCTGAGCCGGCCGGTGTCGTCGAAAAACCGGCGAATGACCTCGGTATTCTGACGAAATTCGTCGCCGGCGCCGTTCCGCTCCAGATACGCGACGTACTCGCTGTTTCCGTCCGGCAAGCGTCGGTCCTTCACGCCTTCCAGGCCGTGCTGGCTCCAGTGGTACCAGCCTTTCTGGAACGACTCCGGAGCTAGCCTGCGCGAAAAGGAAAAGATGGCGTCGTCCGTGGCGCCGATTCCGCCATGACAACCGATGCACGCGACTGTCTCCTCGAAGCTCTGCGGACGCAGTGCGCCGGCCTGGTCTTCGATGAAGCCTTGAAATGTCCAGCCCTGGCCGTTGTCGACGCCGCGCTCGATGTCACCGCCGAAATTGCGGAGCTCGGAGGGGGAATCGAGCTTCGTGATGGCTTCTACACGCGCGCGTTTGTCGAGCCGCGCGTAGCTCCACCACTCGCGTTTGCGCGCGTAGCGCAGCTCCTTGAGGCGCGCCGCCATGCGCAGGCCGGTCGGGGTCGGATCCAGGTAGCGTACCGTGTGCAGAAACTCGGTGTCTTCGGGGTACAAACCGGGCGCCAGGTGAACGTGTCCCGTGGCTTGTTCGGCGCGTGCCCGCCCCACGTAGCTCATGCGCGGCCTCGCCTCGGGCGCCGCGACGAACACGACGCGCGTGGCGCGGCCGAGCTTTCCATCCCCGTTCAAATCGACCCCGAAGCGAGCTTCGTCGGTTGGGTCGATCTTCACGCTGCGGCGGGTCACCACTGCTTCGACGATCGCGAGGTTGAGCTCGTACACCTCCAAGCTGAGCTGGCCGGATTGATCCTGGCGGAAGGCTTGAGGAAGACGAATCAGGACGTCTCCGAACGAGCCATTCGTGGGCCAAAACGTGCCGGGTACCGGGTAGTACGCGAAGGCGCGCCAGCCCGTGTAGCCGCCCTCGGCGAGCCGATCGAAGCCTTCGGTATCGAACGAGAAACGCGCATCCGGCACGAAGCCGCTCCACTTGCCGTCGCTGCCGTGATCCCATTCGAGCGGTAGTTTGGCGAGACGATCGCCGAGGACGATGCGGCGTTCAGCGCCGAAATAGTTGCTGGTTCTGACGTATGCCAGGATGTCTTCATCGCTGATCCGAGCGATCCGCGACGTCCAGTCGACGAAGAGATTGCGCCACGGGTTCACGCGCGCGCGCGGAACGAACGCGTATTCGAGCTGCACGTCGCCGTCGTCGATGTAGTTGGGCGCGCGCGCTGAAATGTGGCACGTGTAGCAAGGGTTGTGCGCCTTGCCGCGCGCATCTCGCGTCTTCGTGTAACACTGCGCTGGAATGAACGCGTGCTGGTTCAGCGTGTACACCTGCTTGAGCCTCGAGTCGGGCGACAAGCTCGGGGGACGCGGCTCGGCGCCAGCGCTCTCGGCGCGCGCGGCTGTCGCGAATCGCGTGGGTGTACTGGCAGCG
>DATHEN010000893.1:0-2197 GCA_035318565.1 Polyangiaceae bacterium | reverse complement strand
AGCCGCCTACGGTTGGCGGTCTTGCAAGCTCGAGAACTTTCAAGCGCGGTCGGGTTCGCTCGCTCGGTCTTGAACAATTCTGGGATGTCGCCAGCGTCGTGTAGCGCCCAGCATTGGTCCCCTTTGGAAGGCGCTCGGTCTTGCACGCTGTCGGCGTATCGGGGAGGTGGGGGGATGGGCCCGCGCTCCCAGAACGGGCCTACAGGGGTGCGTTCACGACGTGCACGAATACAGGCTGCATCCGTGCATGCACTACGCTCGGGACGCGTAGCATCCCCGGCCTATCGGCGTTTGCAGCCTCGTCAATCGTTCTCGCCGCAAGCGAGCCCGGACAAGTCGCGCGGGCCCCATCCCCCCACCTCCCCGACCCGCCTTCGGTTGGCGGTTTCTGTGCCGCGCTGTCAGGAGACTAAGAGGCCAGAGACTAAGAGACGAGCGTTGTGCGGCGACGGATCCAGGTGCAGTACGGTCATGGCACGCTTTCGGGCGAGGGATACGCATGAACGACCTGAGTCAGCACTTCCACGCGCAAGCTTGCAACAACGCGTGGTCCAACCTGCGGCTGCTGCGGGCGTGCGCCGAGCTCGACGACGCGGAGTTTGCCGCGCCGCGCACCGGCTTCTTCCCGTCGCTCAAGGACACGCTGAACCACATCGTGACGGTCGACTGGCTGTACGTCGACGCGCTCGAGCGCGCCGTCGCAGGGCGGCCGGTGAACCCCGACGCGGCCCGGTTCTTCGAGCCGCTCGCGCCGTTCGCCACCTGCGCCACGCTCGCGCCGGCGCAGCGCGAGGTCGACCAGCGGCTCATCGCGCTCTGCGCCGGCCTAACCGATCTCTCGCCGACCGTGTCGATCCAGCGCGCCGACCACGTGCAGCGCGAGCCGCTCGTGCGCGTGCTCGCCCACTTGTTCCAGCACCAGATCCACCACCGCGGTCAGGCCCACGCAATGCTCGCCGGCACGGCCGTGAAGCCCCCACAGCTCGACGAGTTCTTCCTCACCGAAGAGGCACCACTGCGCGCCGAGGAGCTCGCTGTGCTCGGCCTGCGCGAGGCCGACATCTGGCCCGGCACGCTGCTCCGCTTCGCCGGCAACGAGCAATCGCAAAAGCCGGACTGACATCGGGCTGACCCCGGTACCGGCGATCGGATCGGGGTGCATGCACGCACGCACGCACGCGATCGTGCCCGCCGAGGAGATCGGTGCACTCCGTGCGGCGACTCGGGGAGGTGGAGGGCTGGCCCGCGCTCCCAGAACGGGCCTACGGGCGTTTGAGGTCAGTTCACCCGGTAGCGGTTGTTCGGCAGGATATCGAGCGTTCTGTCACGCTTTCCGGAAGATATAAAGTGATGTGGGGACTCCCGGCATGAGCCGCCGTTGTTGCAATAGTTATATACGGTACGGAGACATTGAAGGTTGTGGGCAATGTTTGGAACCATGTATTGATTCGCAATTCCCCATACCGACGACGAGCCCTGTGCGGCCGTCCAGGAAGATCCGAGCCGGGTGAGGTCCGCGGCAGAGGCAACAATGCATTGGTTCGACTGAATGGTAAACCAGCCAGTCAAAGCATAATTGTTCCACTGCAAGGGGTCGTTACAGCTGGGGGCTTCCACCGCAACATCGAAAATAAGAGCAGCGCTCGTCCTGTTGCAAACGGTTAGGTTTGCGTAAGCCGTGGGCGCGAGTGCCGTGAGCGCGACGACGAACACAACCAGAGACGGCCATAACTGCTTCGCGCGGAGAATGAGATTTGACATATGAATTATCCTTTCGTGTACGAATTGGGTGCGGACTCCGACCGTCTGTTAGGGACGTCGAGTGCGATTGGCCGACGCACGCAGGACTGGACCGCGAGCATCGAACGTGGGAATCGAGTCGAGATCGGAAGCGTGGCGTCAGTCGACGCGGACGAAGGTGAAGGTTTCCCAGCTGCTGGGGCTGGTTCGGTTCGTCTCCAGGGCGTTGCTGAGCTGGTTGCCGCCGTTCCTGGCCGTCACGTAGTACTTGTACAGGTCGCGATCGGTCCTGAGCTGGTAGCGATTGGTGCCGGTGGCCTTCTGATAGCCGAACTTCTCCCACGGACCGAGCGTGGTGCGATTGCTCGCGATGGCGTTGACGGTGCGGTTGCCGCCGCCTTCCGCGGTGAGATAGTTGCCGTTGACCGTGCGGAACGCGAACAGGTTGTAGATCGGG
>DATHEN010000892.1:0-2451 GCA_035318565.1 Polyangiaceae bacterium | reverse complement strand
TTCGTCACGCTCGCCGATGCCGTCGGCGCCCATCGTGAACTCACCGCCTGCAACCGGCAGCATGTCCGGCGGACCGGCTGCGAGGTCAGGGGCGGGGGAGTGAGGCGCTGCGGGTGTCTCCGGTGAGGGTGCCGCGGGGGCGGTGCTCGAAGCCGCGGCCGCGGTTGCGCTGGGCGCGGACTGCGACTCGCGGATGGGCGAGGCAGGCGCGAATCGAGAGCTCGAACGATTCGGCGTGGGGCTGCATGCTGCCAGCGCGGCAGCAACGGCTACCAAGTAGAGTGAGCGAGCGCACATGCGCGTCTTTTACGCCACTCGCTCACGAAGCACCAAGCCCCGATGGCCCTAGCGTCGAACGAGCACGACGCGAAAGCCGATGTGGTCGTAACGGCGGTCCGGTTCGAAGCGCAGGCGAAACGCGGTGCGGCACGCCCAACCGTCATCCGCCCAGCAGCCGCCGCGTCGCGAGCGCGAGATCGCGCCGTTCTCGCTTCTCGTCGCGGTGCTCTCTGCGTCATGCAGATCGGGATCGGCTCCGCCGGGGTGATCCAGATGGTACCAGTCCCGGCACCACTCGTACGTGTTGCCGTGCGTGTCGTGCAATCCCCACGCATTGGGCGGGTAGCCGCCCACCGGAGCAGCCCTGCCGAGCGACGGTCCCGGCTCGGCGCCGTTGTACGGTTTGCCTCTGAAGTTTGCCTGACGACTGCTCAGCGTATCTCCGAAGGCCGTGGCGGTGGTCGTGCCGGCGCGCGCTGCGTACTCCCATTGCGCTTCGGTGGGCAGACGGAATTCCCACTCGAGACCGAGCGCGCCGGTCTCGTGAGCGCGCTCGGTGAGCTTGCCGCAGAAGTGCTCTGCTTCGGCAAAGTTGACGTTCCCAACGGGTAGATCGTCTCCGGCGGGAAGCTCCAAAGTCAGCTCGCCCGGAAGCGCGCCCACCACGTTTCTCCAAAGCCTTTGCGTGGCTTCGAACTTCGCCATCCAGAAGCCGCGGGTGAGTGTCACTTGTCTTTGCGTCTCACCGGGCCGCCGCTCCGGTTCGTCTGCGGGGCTCCCCATCGTGAACGTTCCTGCGGGGCACCAAACGACGCGTACACCGGCGATCTCTCGTTCCTCCCCCGCCCGTGAGCCGTCGAAGGGATCGCTCTGCGCGTCCATCTTCTTGGAAGAATTGCGGTCTATCTGTCGCTCACAGCCCATGGCGCCCGAAGCGACGAATACGAGTGCGGCAATACACGCGCATGCAGTCCTGAACGTTCGCTGCTGGCCATATTTGTCCGGTGCGCCGCTCGCGATCGAACAGCCGAGCATTGACAGCACCGCCGCGTTCCCGAACCATGCCGGCGGTTCGCTGACAGCAGCCAGCGGCCGGGGCGTCTGGCTCCGCCGCATTCGAAGGGAGCACGCCATGGCCGACATTATTCTAGCTCACGCCAAGCACTCCGAGGGGCGAAACCGGGGACGCCGCAAGTGGCGCAATATCTTCTGCTCGATCGCGCTCTTGGCCGCGCCCGCCGTCAATCAGTGCGAGCCTGCGACCGCGTGCAAGGCAAACGCGGACTGCAAGAGCACGGACTATTGCCACCTACCGGATGCGCAATGCGGCGGGGAGGGCCGCTGTGAGGCGCGCCCGCAAGCTTGCCTGACCATCTACGATCCGGTTTGCGGGTGTGACGGCGCGACTCACAGCAACGCCTGCGTCGCTGCAAGCCGGGGCGTGAGCATCCAGCACGACGGCGTGTGCGCTCCCGAAGGGCCTTTCTGCGGCGGCATCGCCGGGTTCCCGTGTCCCGGACAAGGCAAATGCATCGACGATCCTTCGGATGATTGCGATCCCAACAACGGAGGCGCCGATTGCGGTGGGATCTGCATCTGTCCGCGCACTGCGACCTGCGCACCGGGTACGCACTGGGACAGCAATCCGAAAGTGTGCAGCTGCGTGCGAGACATCTGCCCCACGCCGTCCTGCGCAACCGTGCTGTGCCCGATCAACACGCGCTGCGTCGAGTACAACTGCAGGCCCGTCTGCGAGCCGTTCCCTCGCTAGTACGTCGGCCCGGAATTCCATTCCGGGTCGTCGTACGTCAGGAACGAGAAAAGACCGAAGCCAGACTGGTGCGTGCAGAGGGTTTGCGGCGCCCTCGCCCCGTCAGGGGCGCCGCAAACCCGGAACGCACCAGTGGGCCGAGGTACTAGCCGGCGCTCGATTCCGCGCTGATTGATGCAATCGCGCGCTGCCGGATCGCGACGAACAATCTCGTTGCAACGTTGTGACGAGATTGTTCGTCGTGCGAGCTCCCTTGCGCTGTGCGCTCTCGCTATCGACAATGCCCGGCATGACGCACGAGAGCACGACTGTCTTCTCTCACTCGACACGGTCACCCGCGGCCTTGCGAACCCTCCGCATGCTGGCTACCGCGACCGTGTGTCTGCTGGCGGCGAAGCTCG
>DATHEN010000891.1:0-2691 GCA_035318565.1 Polyangiaceae bacterium | reverse complement strand
TCGGCAGCGTCAGCCCCAAGTCGATCCAGGGCCCGCTCCCGCTGCTGATCAGTTGCTTGGCTCTGGCTTCGACTTCGGCGCGTTTCATCGTGAGAGACGACTCGGCAGGCTCACGGGTTCGGCCTCAAGTTGTACACCACCCACATGACGAGCATGGTCCAGGACAATACGATGCCCACGAAAGCGCCGTCTCTCAGCATTTCCTGCGTGGGACTTTCCGCGCGCGGACGGCTCCTGACCAGGTGCACGAAGCGCAGCACACCCAGCACCACGAACAGGGTGCTGACCCACAAATAGTCCGTCTGAAAAAACGCGCGCGTCCGGCTATCGACCGTGTAGGCGACGTACGTGAGAATCGTGGCCGTGGCGGTGGCCACCAGCGCGACATCCAGGCCCTTGCGCGAGTAGGACTCGAGGGCCGCGCGTTGCTTGCCGGCGCCGGCAGCAGCGGCAGCCAGCTCATGACGCCGTTTGCCGAAGCCGAGGAACAAGGCGAGCAGGGCCGTGCACAGCAGCAAGTAGTGCGACACGTGAATGCGGGTAGCGAATCCTCCACCCACCACGCGCAGCACGAAGCCCGCAGCGATGCAGCCGACGTCCAGGTAAGCCACGTGCTTCAAGCGCAGCGAGTACGCGAGGTTCAGGCCGAAGTAGGCCATCGTGACGGCCAAAAACTGCCACGAAGTCAGCCCCGCTCCCACGAGCGACGACACAATCAAGATACCGGTTAATGCGCGCGCCGCGCTGATCGGCACGCGGCCGGAGGCGATCGGCCGATAACGTTTTACGGGGTGTTGGCGGTCGGCTTCGACGTCCGCCAAATCGTTCATGGTGTAAACGGCACCCGCCAGCAAACAAAACACGGCAAAAGCGCCCGCGGCGCGCGCGAGCAATAACGTGTCGAATATCTCTTTCGCAAACACCACCGGTGCCAGAACGAAGACGTTCTTCACCCACTGGTGCGGGCGGATGGTACGGATGACGCCGCCGAGCCTCCAGAGCAACGAGCCGTCATCGCGCGGCGGGGGCGGCTGCGAGCTCGAGACGAGCGGATGCACTGACGACTCCGGGCGCGAGGACGGTGGGGAGTGCCGGCGCTCGTCCTGCGCATGCCGTGAAGACGGCGGCTTTTCGGCGGGCTGGTTGGACATCGACGCTGGCGGGCACATTACCGCGCACCCTGGCGCCGAGCGCAGGGAAAAAACGACTCCACAACGGCGAATTCCGGATGCCGGCGAGGCACAGCGGTTAGAGGGTCATTCGCTAGTATGCTCGCAACGTGTTCCCGACAATCGACTACTTAGCCTTCATGGTGCGCTGGCACGGGCAGGTGCGCTACGACCTTGCCACGAGCGGAATCGCCCCGGTGTCGGCCAGTGAGCTCGGCGCAATCAGTTTGGACATGTCTGTCTCCCGGGAGCGGTTCATCCAGGAAATCGCGAATCACTACGGAATACCGGAGCAGGAAGTCACACCCTGCCTCGGGACGTCGGGCGCCTTGTTCACCGCCTACGCGTGCGTACTCGACGCGGGCCAGCGCGCGCTGATCGAAACGCCCGGCTACGAGCCGCTCTCGAGAATCGCCGAAGCACTCGGGCGCGGCGTGGACTACTTCGAGCGCCGCGTGGAGCACGCATTCCAGATCGAGATCGAGCCCGTGATCGATGCTCTGAAGCCCGACACGCGCCTGGTGGTGATCACGAATCCGCACAATCCGAGCGGCGCGCTCACGCCACAGTCGCGGATCGCGGAGCTCGCGCTCGAGCTCGAAGCGCGCGGCGTCTTTCTGCTCGTCGACGAGGTCTACCTCGACGCCGAACAGCCCGGCGTCACCGTTCGGCAACTCGCGCCGCGTGTGCTGACCTGCTCGAGCGCCACCAAATGCTGGGGTGTACCCTGGGCGCGCGCGGGATGGCTCTTGGCTCCCGCCGAGATCAGCGCGCTCACAGGACGCGTCGAACGCTGCACCCTCGGCCAGGCACCGCCGTCCGCATGGGCGATCGGCGTGCGCGTGTTCGAAGAGAAGCACGCGCTGCGCGCGCGTGCAGCAGCGCTTCAATCCGGAAAGCGCGCGTTGATTGACGCGTTCGTCGCACGCCAACACACTCGGCTCACGTGGTGCGCTCCGTCGGAGCACAGCGCGTTCGGCTGGCTGCGCGATATCCGCGGTAGAGATCTGCGCCCGCTGCTCGAACGCGGCATGCTGGCGCACGGCGTGTTCGCGGTGCCGGGCGAGTTTTTCGGCGACAAAACCGCGCTGCGCGTGGGCTGGACCAGCGACATCGCCGCGCTCGGCGCGGGCCTACCCCTACTCGAGCAAGTGCTCGCATGACCTCTCCAGGATGACATCGGACGCGAAACGCCACGCACAGCTCGTCGAACGGATCCGCGCTCACGACTACCGCTACTACGTGCTCGACGACGCAGTGATCAGCGATCGCGACTACGACCTCTTGTACAGCGAGCTGCGCGAGCTCGAGTCCCGCCACCCGGAGCTCGTCACACACCACTCACCGACGCAACGCGTCTCGGGCAAGCCGCGCGGCGACTTGCGCAGCGTGGAGCATGTCGTGCCCATGATGTCGCTGGACAACACGTACACGCCGGACGAGCTCAAGGAGTTCGCGCGGCGCGTGCACGCGGGTCTTTCCAGCAGCGCGCGCGTGGCGTTCTGCGTGGAGCCGAAGCTCG
>DATHEN010000890.1:0-9005 GCA_035318565.1 Polyangiaceae bacterium | reverse complement strand
TACGAAGGCATGATCATCGGCGAGCACAACCGCGCCAATGACCTCGATGTGAACGTGACGCGCGAGAAGAAGCTCACGAACATCCGCGCAGCCGGCCGCGACGAAAACATCATCCTGAGCCCGCCGCACGTACTCAGCATCGACACGGCGCTCGAGTTCATCGATCGCGATGAGCTCGTGGAGGTGACGCCGGACGCGGTGCGGGTCAGAAAGAAAGTTCTGGACTGTAATCGGCGCCCGCGTCGGGATGATGATCGGTAGCTTCCGAAGCGGGCAGCGCTCCGGCAGCCAGTAGCTCGCGCTCGATGCGCTCGAGCAGGGTAACGGTGGTGTCCTTTTGCAGCGCGGAGATCGTGACGGCGCCGGCTTCGCGTGCGAGCGCCTCGCGTTCGGCGGGCTCCACCCGGTCGACTTTGTTGTAGACGCGTAAGAGGGGCAGGGCGTCGAGCCTCAGCTCTTCGAGCAGCTTCTCCGTGGTGCGGCTGTGCTCCTCGTGGTCCGGGTCCGATGCGTCCACGACCTCGAGCAAGAGGTCGGCGTCCGCTGCTTCCTCGAACGTCGCGCGAAAGGCCGCAAACAGATCTTTGGGCATTTCGCGGATGAAACCCACGGTATCGGTCAAAATCACGTCACGCTGCGAG
Source organism: Polyangiaceae bacterium (assembly GCA_035318565.1). Classification (GTDB taxonomy): domain Bacteria; phylum Myxococcota_A; class Polyangia; order Polyangiales; family Polyangiaceae; genus DATDJP01. Next base: position 8,364 of record DATHEN010000890.1, on the reverse strand, counting down.
GGCAGGCGCAGCTGGCGAGCGCGCGTGTCCAGGGTGGCGAACAGCTTGTTCTCGGCCAGCACGCCCGCGTTCGTCAGCGTATTCAAGAGCGTGCTCTTGCCGGCGTTCGTGTAACCCACGATCGCCACGACGGGCAGCTCGCTGCGGACGCGCCTGCGGCGCCTTTCGGAACGCTGGCGCTCCAGCGTCTTCAATTCGCGCTCGAGGCGGGTCAGGCGCTCGCGAGCCCGCCGCCGGCCGATTTCGAGCTTGGTCTCACCGGGACCGCGCCCGCCGATGCCGCCAGTGAGCCGGCTGAGTGCGTCGTCCTTGGTGCCGAGCCGCGGCAGCGTGTACTTCAGTTGAGCAAGCTCCACCTGAAGCTTGCCGTCCCGTGTTTCCGCGCGCTGTGCGAAAATATCCAGGATGAGCTGCGTGCGATCGATCACTTTCAAGTCCGTCAGAGCGCTGATGCCGCTCACCTGCGAGGGCGTGAGATCACAGTCGAAGATGAGGGTTTCGGCGTCGAGCTCGACGGCGCGCATCACGACCTCTTCGAGCTTGCCAGCGCCGACCACGAGCCTCGGATCCACGCGATCGCGCAGCTGTGTGATCTTGTCTACGACCAGAACCCCGGCGGTGTGTGCGAGGCTCTCGAGCTCGCTGAGACGGGTCTCGGCGCGCCGAGCGCTGCCGGCGCGGCGCTTCTCGCCGACGTGAATGAGGATGGCCCGGCCGTCTTTCGGAGCCACTTCGCGCATGCGTGACGAGCGCGCGAACTCCTGCTCGAGCGAGCTGATCAGCTCGCCGAAATTGGGCTCCTTCTGGCCGAGCGGCTGGGGGCCGGCGATTTCGTAAGAAGGCTCGCTCGCGCCCTCGCGCGACGGCAGGTTGTAGGCCCAGGTGAGCGAGCGCGGCTCGCCTTCCGGAGTGAGCAGGACGGCCGCGACCAGATCGAGCCGCAAGCGGGTCAAGTCAACGAGATCGTCTTTGGTGAGCGGCTCGTTGAACAGGTGGGTGTGGACCAGGCGCAGTGCGCGAAAACGGCCTTGCGCCGCCCGCAGGCGGCCGATGTCCGGGAGCATCAAGCCCGTGGCGTCTCCCACGACCACGTAGTCCACCTCACCGGAGCGGTGCACGATGGCGCCGACCTGGCGCTTCGTTTCGCGAGAGGCTTCGGAAAGCGAGCGGATCAGCTCGGGCGTGGCGATGCGATCCAGCGGGACCCGCCGCCGATAGATTCGTTCGAGCGCTTTGAGAGCGCGTGGTGGCAGGCCTGTGGTGTTTCCGTAAACTTCTGTCATGCGGGGTCGAAGGGCGAGCCGACTTCGATCTTCACGATAGTGCGTCTGTCCCTGTGCGCCAGCCCCGCTGGGGGTTGGCCCCGACACGATCGCGTCATACCGCCGAAAGTCTGCCCACTCCGTGACCGGCTCCGCATTCCCCACGTTCCCCGAGGCCGTCCCCGACGTTGGGACATCGGGACCACCACGACGCCCCCACGATCGTGCTCAAGGGCGCCACTTGCGCGCATCGCGAGCGCGGGCGCTCAAAACGTACGGATTCTCTAGGCTGTCCGACCGAGGGCCCGGACTGACGGCCGCTAGTTGCTGGGAAACACAGCTGTCCAACTCGCGCGCTCGCGGGGCTGCGCGGAGCGGTCCCCCATGATTTGTGCTGTCTAGGTCACTTTCGAAAAGCGCGCTTGTCGCTTTTGCCGGAGCGGGCCGCGCGTGGGCAGCGGATCTGATGCTCACTTGGCGGTACTCTCGTGTGAAATCGCTCACGGTTTCGTGTTCGAGGACTCCGCCCGGTGAGAAAGTTCTTCACCTACATAGATCCGATCGTCCCCGTGCATCACCCGCAGGTGGTCGTCACGACCGCGCTGGAGCAAGGGGCCGTGCTCCAAGATCTCTTCGAAGACAGCGAGATCACACCGGAGATGCTCGCCAACCCGGAGACGCGCCTCTCGTATTTGCAGTTCGGCGTCCTCGTACGCAATGCGCTCCGCGCTACGGGAAACCCAGCGCTCGGTTTGGACGTGGGCGACAACACGCGTTTTCCACAGATGGGCGTGCTCGGTTTGGCCATCATGAGCAGCCCCACCATCGGCGCTGCGCTCGAAATCGGGCTCCGCTACGATCAATTGCTCGCTCCTGCCTTCGAGTTCGCGCTGCGCGTGGAGGGCGGGACCGCCACGCTCAGCGTGCGCGAGACGCTGCCCGGGGGGCCGCATCGGGTATTCGCCCACGAGATGGTGCTCACCGGCTTCCACCGGCAGGCGCGAGAGCTGATCGGGGCCCCGTTACCGCTGCGTGCGGTGCGCTTCGCATACCCCGAACCCGAGCACGTTGCGCGCTATCGAGACTTTTGCGATGCGCCGCTCGTGTTCGATCAGAGCGTCACCGAAGTCGATTTCGACGCGGCTCTGCTGAACCTGCCCGTTCTGTTCGCCGAGCCGGCGACGGCAAAACTCGCGGAAAAGCTGTGCGCCGAGCTGCCGTCGCTCGTGGGACCGAATGAAGGCCTGCTCGACCAGGTGCGGCGTCTGCTGCTCGCCGCGAACGGTCAGCCGCCCAACGTGGAAGCGCTTGCGCGCGCGCTCCAGACGAGCAGCCGATCGCTGCGGCGCGCCTTGCAAGAGATGGGTTCGTCCTATCAAGAGCTGCTCGACGAATCGCGCCGCGTGCGCAGCGTGGAATGGGTTCGCTCGACTCCCATGACGTACGAGCAGATTGCAGGGCGGCTCGGCTTCAGCAACGTGCGCAGCTTCCGGCGGGCTTTCAAGCGCTGGACTGGGCGCACGCCGCACGAGTATCGCGCCGATGGCAGCGGCGTGCTTTCCTTCGTGGCCGCGCACGCAGCGCGCCTCTGACACGCGACCGACGATTCGCGTCGGAGCACTCGAACGGCCACGCGAGGGATCCGCGAGCCTGGCGAGGAAGCGAAGCTGGCGCGCGGACTGGGTCATTGATCTGGACATCAAGGCCTTCTTTGCGAGTCTGGGCCATGCAGCGGCTTCGGTGGGCGCACAAATGACGGAGAGCCCCGTGCTACGAAGCGCGAGGCTCTCCTTCTTTTCGCCGCCAATGCGGGCGGCTACGCGAGTTCGCGGTTTACCTCGCCACACCAGGTGGACGGCCGCCGCTCGGATCCGAGCACAGGGGTACCGCGCATGCAGCAGTGGGAACGAAGCCTCGCAGCGGGCTGTTGCAGGGCGCGCACTTTTCGCCAGTGGAGCAGGTGTCTTGCGTCATGAAGACGGTTTCGATCAGGTTCGAGTCAACGAGCCACGACGGAACGCAGCCGCCCAACTGACCATTGGGACCAACGCCACCGAGAATCTGCACGAACGGATTGGTCGGCGCGCAGCTCGGGAAGTTGTACTTCAAGTCCGAAGCCTTCTTGGCTGGCACACACAGGTGGTTCAGCGGGCACTCATACTGCACGAGGTGCGTCCTCATGACGGGCGGGACGACGTTGGTTGGAGCACAGGTGCCCGTACCCTGGCAGGTCTGAAACTTATACGGATTCTGGCTGGTCGTTGCCGACGGTCCTACGTCGCAGCCCTCATCGCAGGCGTGCGTGACGGAGCCGTCAACCGGGTGGTAGCAGGGCGCGCAGACTTCTTCCGTGCCGCAGTCCGCTTTCGGCAGCACATCCATCAGGCCGTTGATCTGCGGAATGCAGGTTGAAATACAGCGGCCTTCCGCATTGCCGAGCGAGGTGCAGGTCTTCGGCTTGAACCTGCCAAATGGCTTCGCGTAGTTGTCTGGGACGCAGAGCGACGATGGGTCCGCGCACACGCCAAGCAGGTTCCGAGTGTACTCCGGAATTCCCGCCGACGTCAGCAATGTCTTGGGAATACAGTGGGCGCTCTCGCACGCGGCCATCCCGGTGCAGGGCGGAAACGAATCGAGCGGGAGCTCCTGCGCCGGCGCGTCAGGACACGTTGTAGTCGTGACCGCGACGCCCGCGCCACCCGCAACAGAATCCGCATTGCAGCCCATTGGCCCGGTTACGCCGCCGGTTCCTCCGGTTCCCGGAGTACCGGCGGTGCCTCCCGTTCCCGGTGGCGGCGGCACAGGGCCACACGCACCGGGCCCGAACGCGCCCACGACCGCAACGACCAGAACACTAACGAGTGCAGGCTTACGCTTGAACATATCGAATTACCTCCAGAGCAGATAATCGGATAACACCCCATGTCTGTCTGCGTCACCAGATGACGAGTGTAGTCCCCGTCTTTGGCCGGTCGAGTCCACATCTCGACAAACCAAACGCGAAATTGGCGTTTTCGCATTTCGTAGTCGGAGCGAATGAATAGCGTTGTTCGCTCGCTGGTGCGTCCGCCACTACAGAGCGAAAATCGCAGCTTGCGTGTTGAGTGAATGACACGCAGCTCAGTTTATCAGTTTATGGGTGCGGCTCTTTCGAGCGTGATGGTCAGGCCGCGCTGGCGTAGTTGCGGCGTGTTTCCTGTTTTTCGTGGAAACTCCAGTATGCGTCCCAGTCTCCGCTCGAGTGGATGGCGCGAAGTTTGAGCACGGCCTCGGCTCCGGCGAGACCCCAGCGGGCTCCGGTGATGCCAAGCCGGTCCTGAACCAGATGGCAACAAGCGCCCTCGATGACGCCGGTCGCAATGGGCAGTCCCTGCGCGAGGAATTCGGGGAGCGCATGACCGTAGACGCTTTGCGTTGATTGCGATTTTCCGCGACCCCAGCGGGTGAGGTCGCGGAAAATGCGCGAACGCTGGCAACGTCTGTCTCCGGTGCTTTCTTCTTGTCCAGCACCGCAACCAGGTTGCGGTGTACTGTCCCGGGCGATTCATGGCCCTTTTGACTCTGCTCGCACAGCAGGCTGCAGAACCGATTCTCGAACGCTACGGCCTCCTCCTGGCAGAGATCGAGCCGCTGCGCGCCGGATCCGTGAACTCCAACTTTCGGATCCGAGACGCCAGCGGCTCGACGTTTTTTTTGCGCATCTACGAGGAGCAGGACGCGGCGGGCGCCGCGCGTGAGGTGGAGCTCTTGCGGCGGCTGCACGCGGCAGGGGTGCCGAGCGCGCTGCCGCGCCAGCGCACGGATGGCGCCTGGCTGGCAGAGCACGCGAGCAAGCCGGTCGCCTGCTTCGAGTGGGTGGAAGGCAGCATCGTGTGTCAGAAGCAGGTAACTGCGGCGCACTGCGCGCGGCTCGGAGCCGCGCTTGCTCAGGTGCATCTCACCGGCGCGAGCTCGCTCTCCGAGGGGCGCTTCCGCATCACGGATCTGGAAGGCCGTCTGGACGGCGTCGAGCGAAGTGGAGTTCCGGAGCTCGTGAACGCGGCGCGCGCGATCCGCAGCGGCTTGCGCGAATACGCCGCTCGGCGCGACGCTTCATTACCGCGCGGATTGATCCACGGCGACCTTTTTCGCGACAACGTGCTCTGGCGCGGCGAAGAGCTGCGCGCCTTGCTCGACTTCGAAAGCGCGTCGGAGGGGCCCTTCGTCTACGATGTCATGGTGACGCTGCTGGCGTGGTGCTACGGCAGTGAATTCGATACCGCTCTGGCGCACAGTCTGCTCGCGGCGTATCACCGGACACGGCCGCTCGGCAGTGCGGAATTCAGGGCCCTGGCCATCGAGGGTGGCATCGCCGCGCTGCGCTTCGCGACCACGCGCATGACGGATTTTTCGCTGCGCGCCCCGCAGGGGCAGCCGCCGCTGCGTGATTATCGGCGATTTCTCGAGCGCCGCTCAGCGCTCGAGCGCGGCGCGCTGAGCTCGGTGATTGCCGCGGTGCGAGCCGGGAATGGGGCGTAGGCGGGAGCGCAAATTGCGCGGGGCCCGCTCGGCAGCTACGTTTGCTGCGTGGGCGACGATGGACGTCGCTCGTGAGAGAGAGGTTTCGTGGCGCGAGTGGCAGAGCTGAGCTTCGCAGAGTTCGTCGAGCAGCGGCGTTCCAAACGGGTCGGCGGCATCGAAGCGCGCGGCCACGAGTACGCCTACGTCTCGGACCGCCGGACCCGTGCGGCGTTCGAGCAAGCCAAGCCCGTCGAGCTCGCGGTGGGGGCGGCGGTGCGCATGTTCAAGAACGTCGGCAAAGCGGAGCTGCTGGGCCACGCCGTGAAGATCGGTCCGCGCCAATTCCCGCGTGTGCATGCTCTGACCGAACAGTGCGCGCAAACGCTCGGAATCGTGGCGCCCACGGTGTACATCATCAATCATCCGCAGCTGAACGCCGCCACCTACGGCACGAACGACGACGCCTTCATCATGCTGCACTCGGCGCTCGTGGATCATCTCTCCGACGAAGAGCTGCTCAGCGTGATTGGTCACGAGTGCGGGCACATTCACAACAACCATGTGGTGTACCTGACCGCGCTCCATTACCTGACGAACATCGCGGGCTTGTTCCTGCGTAATCTCGGGCTGCCGGCGCTGCTCGCGCTGCGCGCCTGGTCGCGGCGCGCGGAAATCACGTGTGACCGGGCCGGGGCATTGTGTACGCGCGATCTGAACGTGGCCTTGCGCGCATTGACCAAGCTCGCGCTCGGTTCACAAAAGCTCTACGACCAGCTGGATATCGACGTGTTCATCGAGCAACACGCCGAAGCTCAGGAGAGCGTCGGCCGGTTCGGTGAAGTGTTCGCGACTCACCCCTGGCTGCCGAAGCGCGTGCTCGCGCTGCGTGCCTTTGGGGACAGTCAGCTTTACCGAAAACACGCGGGCCTCGGAGCGGACGGTTTGAGCATGGACGAAGTGGACGACACCGTGCACGGCATCATCAAGGTGATCGGATGAGCGTGCTCGAAGCATTTGGCGAGCGGAAGCTGGCAGTGGTCGCCGCGCTGCGCGATCTGTCGCGCCTCGCTGGCCGGGTCGGCGCGCGCACGCTGGCGGAGCGCGTGGAGCGCGAGATCGCGAGCAAGCTCGAGAGCGATCGCTTTCACCTGGTGGTGGTGGGCGAGTTCAATCACGGCAAGACCACGTTCGTGAATGCGCTGCTCGGGCGGCCGGTGCTGCCCACGGGCGTCACGCCCACTACGGCGGTGATTCACCACGTGGTGCACGCGCCGGAGCCCCAGGCGGCCGTGATTCGCGACTCTGGCGCCCGGGACAGCTTGGCCTTCGAGGACCTGCGCTCGTTTGCCGCAGGCGGCGCCCACGCGGGTGACCCCGTGCGCTATCTGGAGGTCGGATATCCGGCGGAGCTACTCAGGGAACGCATCGTGCTCGTCGACACGCCCGGCGTGAACGATCTTTCGCTGACGCGCGCGGAGATCACCTACGGCTACATTCCGCAGTCGGACGCCGTGCTCTTCGTCCTGGACGCCGGACAGCCCGTGAAGGAGAGCGAGCGCCAGTTTCTGGAGCAGCAGATTATCGGCAAATCGCGCGAAAAAATCGTGTTCGTCGTCGCCAAATCGGACATCTGGAGCGCCGAGGAGCGGCGTGAGGCGCTCGGCTACGTGCGCGAGCGGCTGGCCCACGTCGTACAGAATCCGCCAGTGTTCCCGATCAGCGCGCAGGCTGCGCTCGCGGGCCGGGTGGAAGAGAGCGGATTGCCCGAGCTCAGCGCGCACCTCACGCGTTTCCTGGCGGACGAGCGTGGGCGTATCGCGCTGCAAAACGCGCTCGGCGAGGGCACGCGCGCCCTGAACGTGCTCGGTCGCGGGCTCGATGCACGCCGGCGCGCGGCCACGATGACCCAGGGGCAGCTCGCGAAACGTCTCGAGTTACTGGAGCGCGACCTGCACGGGCACGCCGACACCATCGAGAAGCGACGCATGATGATCCGCGAGGAAGCGGCGGCGATCAAAGCCTGGGCGCGCAGAGACGTGGATCGCTTCGGTGACGACGTGCTGCGGCAGCTGCCGGCCCTGCTCGAAAAAGCATCGGGCGACGACGTGCGCCAGCACCTGGGCGCGTTCTTGGAGCAAGCGTTCCGCGAGTGGGCGGCCGCCGAGACCCGCGAGATCGCCACTTCGCTCGAACAGCTCGCGGAGCGCACGCTGGCGCTGGTGCGCGACGACGCACACGACGTGGGCAAGCGCGTGAGTGAGGCGCTCGGCACGGACTTGCAAGCGCCGCGTATCGAGGTGGACACGTTTGCGCAGGACGTCGGCGTGTTCGCGGTGTTGTCGCTCGGCGTGGGCGTGCTGTTCGCGAACGCCATGCTCGGCGGCCTGTTGATCGTGGCCGCCCCGGCGCTCGCGCTGTGGAACCGCGATCGCGCCGAGGTGATGATTCGCAAGCGCGCGCTGGAAGTCGCGCCGGTGGCGTTGCGCGAGGCCGCGGCCAAAGTCAGTCCCAAGATCGACGAAATGGTGGATGGCTTCGCGGAGCGGCTCGAAGTCTGGGTGGTCACGGCCGGCGAAGAGCTGCACCGCGAGATCATCGAGGT